>NZ_JAUMTJ010000059.1:0-58962 GCF_032654765.1 Bradyrhizobium sp. 33ap4
CGTAGCCATGTCGTTCTGTGAGCCAAGGAGTTGAGTGTTATAGTTGTCTTCCTAAGACCGCTTGGCCTCCGACTTGATCTTGCTGTGCTTGAACAACAGCCCGAGCGAGGCGGTTGCCTTGCGGTGACGTCCCAGGACGAGGCAGCCCGAGGTGTCCTTGTCCAGCCGATGCGCCAGCACCGGCGGCCGCGGCAGGCCGAACCGCAGCGCTTCGAACGAGGCCTCCAGATTGGGGCCGCCCTTGGGACCGCGATGCACCGGCAGGCCGGCCGGCTTGTCGATCACCAGCATCAGGCCGTCGCGGTGGAGCACCCGGCCCAGGATTTCTTCCGCGGTTAGTTGGGGAACATCGATCAATTCGTCGAGACTTTCGTTTATGGGCCGAAACGGCTAACACGTCCGCGCCATGAACGATACCACTGCGGGAACTCCAAAACAGAGCTGGTGGCAGCGGCTGAAGGGCGGCCTGAAGCGGACCTCGAGTTCGATCGGGACCGCGGTCGCCGACCTCGTCACCAAGCGCAAGCTCGATTCGGCCATGCTCGATGACATCGAGGATGTGCTGCTGCGCGCCGATCTCGGTACCGATGTCGCGGTCCGCATTGCGGAGGCTGTCGGCAAGGGGCGCTACGACAAGGCGATCTCGGCCGACGAGGTCAAGGACGTCGTCGCGACCGAGGTCGAGAAGGTGCTGTCGCCGGTGGCGAAGCCGCTCGAGATCGATACCGCGAAGCAGCCGTTCGTCATCTTGGTGGTCGGCGTCAACGGCTCCGGCAAGACCACGACGATCGGCAAGCTGGCCGCGAAATTCTCCGCCGAGGGCCGCAAGGTCATGCTGGCCGCCGGCGACACCTTCCGCGCCGCGGCGATCGAGCAGCTCAAGGTCTGGGGCGAGCGCACCAAGTCGCCGGTCATATCAGGCGCCCAGGGCTCGGATTCGGCGAGCCTTGCCTTCAGCGCGCTGACCGCGGCCAAGGAGCAGCAGCGCGACGTGCTGCTGATCGACACCGCCGGCCGCCTGCAGAACAAGTCCGAACTGATGAACGAGCTGGAAAAGGTCGTGCGCGTCATCAGGAAGGTCGATGCGTCGGCGCCGCACGCGGTGCTGCTCGTGCTCGACGCCACGGTGGGACAAAATGCGTTGTCGCAAGTCGAGGCGTTTCATCGTACGGCAGGCGTCACGGGGCTCGTGATGACCAAGCTTGACGGCACGGCGCGCGGCGGCATCCTTGTCGCGCTGTCGGAGAAGCACAAGCTGCCGGTGCATTTCATCGGCGTCGGCGAAGGCGTCGAGGACCTCGCGCCCTTCGCGGCGAAGGATTTTGCCAAGGCAATTGCTGGAATCGAGGCATGACCCCGACCCGAAGGGCCGCGTTAGCGCAAAGTGGACACCGGTTTTCGGATCGGGTCATGCCTCAAATCAAAGTAGAGAGTTGATGGACAAGACCCAGCCGCATCCGCTGTTCAAGCTGGCGACCGAACTCGGGCCACTGCTCGTGTTCTTTATCGCCAACGCCAAGTACCATCTGTTCGTCGCGACCGGCGCGTTCATGGTGGCGATCGTGGCCGCGATGATCGCATCCTATGTGGTGACCAGGCACGTGCCGATCATGGCGCTGGTGACCGGCGCGATCGTCTTGGTGTTCGGCACGCTGACGCTGGTGCTGCACGACGAGACCTTCATCAAGGTCAAGCCGACCATCATCTACGGGCTGTTCGCGGCCGTGCTCGGCGGCGGGCTGTTGTTCGGCCGGTCCTTCATCGCCATCATGTTCGACCAGGTGTTCAACCTGACGCCGCAGGGCTGGCGCATCCTCACCCTGCGCTGGGCGCTGTTCTTCGCCGGCATGGCGGTGCTCAACGAGCTTGTCTGGCGCACGCAGACCACGGATTTCTGGGTGAACTTCAAGGTGTTCGGCGTGACGCCGCTGACCATGATCTTCGCCATCGCCCAGATGCCGCTGACCAAGCGCTATCACCTTGAGCCGGTCTCGCTGGAGGCGAGCGAGGCCGACGCGGGCGACGTGCGGAAGGGGTGATCAGCACTCTGCTCCCTCGCCCCGCTCTCTTGTCCGCCGAAGCCCGCCTTCGGGCGAAGGCGGATGCGGGGAGAGGGTTGGGGTGTCTCCACGGATAGGCTCGGAGTTTGTTACAAACACCGTCCAAAGCCCCTCACCCGAAATTCCCGCTTCGCGCGAATTTTCGACCTCTCCCCGTAAGGAACGGGGAGAGGTGAGGGCCAATAAGCCGCTGTCGCTAACTGCCCGCCGCGAGCGCCTTCTCGATCTCGGCCTTGAGCACGCGGTTGACGTTGTCCGGCGTCACCGGGCCGACCAGCTTGTAGACGATGGTGCCCTCGCGCCCGACCAGGAAGGTCTCGGGCACGCCATAGACGCCCCATTCGATCGAGGCGCGGCCGTTGCCGTCGACGCCGACGATGCCGAACGGATTGCCGTAGCGGCCGAGGAAGCGCCGGGCATTCTCGGGCGAGTCCTTGTAGTTGATGCCGATGATCTGGAAGCGCTTGTCCTTGCCGAGCTCGGTCAGCAGCGGCGCCTCGTCGTGACAAGGCACGCACCACGACGCCCAGACATTGACGACCGAGACCTTGCCCTTGAAGGCGGCGGGATCGAGCCCCGGGACCGGCGCGCCGTCCCGCACCAGGCCGTCGAGCGCGGGCAGGGCGGTCTGCGGCGCCGGCCGGCCGATCAGCGCCGACGGGATTTTCGAGGGATCGCCGCCATAGAGCCGCAGCAGGAACAGCCCGGCGAGGCCGAGGAAGATCAGCAGCGGCAGCACCACCAGCAGGCGGCGGGCTTGCGGCGGGCTGTTGGTTGCCTGATCGCTCATCTTATATCCGCCGCGCTGCGGCCGGAGCGACGCGTCACGCCGCTGGCCTCGATCTCCCTGAGGCGCGCCTGTTGCCGGCGATAGTCGGCGATGATCCAGACGATCAGCAGCAGCACGACCGCCGCGACCAGCGCGTAGGAGGTCACGATGAAGGAGGCGTAGGGACCAAGCGCCATCGTGTCACGCCGCTCCAATTTCGTTTGACGCGCTTTGATCGCGCGAACCGGTCGTGAACGAGACGCGGCTGGCCTGTATCATCTGCAGGCTGCGCACGCGCCGGCGCAGGATCTCGTTGCGCATCGCCGCCAGGTGCAAGGTGATGAACAGCAGCGAGAACGCGATCGCCATCACCAGCAGCGGCCACAGGAACGCCTTGTCGAGCGTCGACCCGCCGGCGCGAAACACCGAGGCCGGCTGATGCAGCGTGTTCCACCAGTCGACCGAGAACTTGATGATCGGGATGTTGATCGCGCCTACCAAGGTCAGCACCGCCGCCGCCCGTGCCGCACGTGACGGATCCTCCACCGCGCGCCACAGCGCCATCAGGCCGAGATACATCAGGAACAGGATCAAGACCGAGGTCAGGCGCGCATCCCACTCCCAATAGGTGCCCCACATCGGCCGGCCCCACAGCGAGCCGGTGACGAGCGCAAGGAAGGTGAAGGCGGCGCCGATCGGAGCGGCGGTCTTTCCGGCGACGTCGGCGAGCGGATGCCGCCAGACGAGCGTGCCGAGCGCGGCCACGCTCATGACGCCCCAGACGAACATCGACAGCCACGCATTCGGAACGTGGATGAACATGATCTTCACCGTGGCGCCCTGCTGGTAGTCGTCGGGCGCCATCGCCGACTGGTAGAGCCCGATCGCGAGCAGGATCGCGGTCACGCCCGCGAGCCACGGCAGGATGCGCGCGGTCAGCGCCAGAAACTTGGTCGGGTTGGCGAGGTCGGTCAGCGTCATGGCACCCTGATAATCGTCCGACGTGTCGCAGGCAATTGGCCGATTTCCTCCGGGCGAGATTTGATCGGGCTCATTTCAGTCCAGCCCGTGCCGCAGGCTCGCGGCGGCGGCAAAGGGGCCGATCACGAGGCTGGCAAGCGACAGCGCGCAGAGGATCGAGAACGGCGTTCCAAACGGCAAAGGGCCCGATATCGCCGCCTGCGAGGCCGCAACCCCGAAGATCAGCACCGGGATCGACAGCGGCAGCACCAGCACCGCCAGCAATAGCCCGCCGCGATGCAGCGTCACCGCCAGGGCCGCGCCGATCATGCCGGTGAAGGTCAGCGCCGGTGTTCCCGCCAGCAGCGTCGCGGCGACCGCAAGCGTCGCGGTGCCGTCGAGATTGAGCAGCAGGCCGAGCACCGGGGTTGCGATGATCAGCGGCAGGCCGGCGGCGATCCAGTGCGCCAGTGCCTTGGCGGCGCAGGCGAGTTCCAGCGGCGTCCGGCTCATCACGATGAGGTCGAGCGAGCCGTCCTCGTGGTCGGCCGTGAACAGGCGGTCGAGCGTGAGCAGGCTCGCCAGCAACGCGCCGAGCCAGAGGATGGCGGGCCCGAGCCGCGACAGCAGCGCGAGATCCGGTCCGACCGCGAACGGCATCAGCACCGTGACGGTGAGGAAGAACAGCACGCCGATCAGCGCACCGCCGCCGACGCGCAGCGCGATGCGGATGTCGCGCCGGATCAAGGCGCCAAGCGCGCTCATGCCGCGCCTCCCATCCGCAGATCGCGCGCATCGATGCCGAGCGGCAGATGCGTCGCCGCGACGATCAGGCCGCCCCGTGCGAGATGGTCGCGCATCAGGTCGATGAACAGCGCCTGTCCGGCCGCATCGAGCGCCGATGTCGGCTCGTCCAGCAGCCACACCGGTCGCCGCACCGAGAGCAGGCGCGCGATCGACAGGCGGCGGCGCTGCCCGGCGGAGAGGTAGGCCGCCGGCAGATGCGCGGCGTGGTCGAGCGCCACGGCGGCAAGGCACTGCCCGGCATCCTTGGTCTCGCCGCCGAGGAATTCCCGCCAGAAGGACAGATTTTCCGCAACGCTCAGCGCCGGCTTCAGGGCGTCGCGGTGGCCGAGATAGTGGGCCTGCTCAGGCAGGCTGAGCTCGGCGTCGCCGCCTTCGAGCGCGACCACACCCTCGGCGGGAACCAATAGCCCGGCGAGGACGCGCAGCAGCGAGGTCTTGCCGGCGCCGTTAGGGCCGCTGATGGCGAGCGCCTCGCCTGACGTGGCCGACAGATCGAGGCCGGAAAACACCTCGCGTCCGCCGCGCACGCATTTCAGATTTCGTCCCGAGAGCCGCATGGTTCGTCTTGTCACAGCCCTCTGAAATCTTTCGCTACCGCGTGAGAATTTTTGGGTCGCGCAACGCTGTCGCACGCTTGTCGGTGTGGCGGCGCTTCTAGAAAGGTTCTATAAGCCCGGAACTTGATGCAGCACACACAATCGGCGGCCGCAACCCACCCCAGGCCATCCCTTGGCCAGTGTCGATCGCCGGTGTTTAGTTACCCTTGCCGGGTATAACTGAGAATTGGGATTCCTCGCATGACCTCGCTCGACAGCTTCAAATGCCGCAAGACCCTGAAGGTCGGCGGCAAGTCCTACGTCTATTACAGCCTGCCCCAGGCAGAGAAGAACGGACTGAAGGGGATTTCGAAGCTGCCGTATTCGATGAAGGTTCTGCTGGAGAACCTGCTGCGCAACGAGGACGGCCGCACCGTCAAGAAGGAAGACATCGTTGCGGTGTCGAAGTGGCTGAAGAAGCGCCAGCTCGAGCACGAAATCGCGTTCCGCCCGGCGCGCGTCCTGATGCAGGATTTCACCGGCGTCCCGGCCGTGGTCGACCTCGCGGCGATGCGCAACGCGATGCAGAACCTCGGCGGCGATGCCGAGAAGATCAACCCGCTGGTGCCGGTCGATCTCGTCATCGACCACTCGGTGATCGTCAACTTCTTCGGTGACAACAAGGCGTTCGCGAAGAACGTCACCGAGGAATACAAGCAGAACCAGGAGCGCTACGAGTTCCTCAAGTGGGGCCAGAAGGCGTTCTCGAACTTCTCGGTGGTGCCGCCCGGCACCGGCATCTGCCACCAAGTCAATCTCGAATATCTCGCGCAGACGGTGTGGACCAAGAAGGAGAAGATGACGGTCGGCCGGAAGACCGGCACCTTCGAGGTCGCCTATCCCGACTCGCTGGTCGGCACCGACTCGCACACCACGATGGTCAACGGCCTCGCCGTGCTCGGCTGGGGCGTGGGCGGCATCGAGGCGGAGGCCTGCATGCTCGGCCAGCCGCTGTCGATGCTGCTGCCCGAAGTGGTCGGCTTCAAGCTCAAGGGCCAGCTCAAGGAAGGCGTCACCGCGACCGACCTCGTGCTGACCGTCACCCAGATGCTGCGCAAGCTCGGCGTGGTCGGCAAGTTCGTTGAATTCTTCGGCCCGGGCCTCGACTATCTCTCGGTCGCGGACAAGGCGACCATCGGCAACATGGCGCCCGAATACGGCGCGACCTGCGGTTTCTTCCCGGTCGATGCCGCGACCATCGATTACCTGAAGACCTCGGGCCGCAAGGCCGATCGCGTCAAGCTGGTGCAGTCCTACGCCAAGGCGCAGGGCCTGTTCCGCACCGCCAAGTCGACTGACCCGGTGTTCACCACCACGCTGACGCTCGACCTCGGCGACGTCGTGCCGTCGATGGCCGGGCCGAAGCGCCCCGAAGGCCGCATCGCGCTGCCGGCGGTGTCGACCGGTTTCGCGACCGCGCTGGTCGGCGAATACAAGAAGCCCGAGGGCGAGCAGAAGCGTTATGCGGTCGAGGGCCGTGACTTCGATCTCGGCCATGGCGACGTCGTGATCGCGGCGATCACCTCCTGCACCAACACCTCCAATCCGAGCGTGCTGATCGGCGCCGGCCTGCTGGCGCGCAAGGCGGCCGCCAAGGGCCTCAAGGCCAAGCCGTGGGTGAAGACCTCGCTCGCGCCGGGCAGCCAGGTGGTGGCGGAGTATCTCGCCAATTCTGGCCTGCAAGCCGATCTCGACAAGGTCGGCTTCAACCTCGTCGGCTTCGGCTGCACGACCTGCATCGGCAATTCCGGCCCGCTGCCGGAAGACATCTCGAAGTCAATCAACGAAAACGGCATCGTCGCCGCCGCCGTGCTGTCGGGTAACCGCAACTTCGAAGGCCGCGTCTCGCCCGACGTGCAGGCGAACTACCTCGCCTCGCCGCCGCTCGTCGTCGCGCATGCGCTCGCCGGCACCGTGACCAAGGATCTCGCGGTTGAGCCGCTCGGCATCGGCAAGGACGGCAAGCCGGTGTTCCTCAAGGACATCTGGCCGACCGCCAAGGAGATCAACGCCTTCATGAAGAAGTACGTCACCGCGACGATCTTCAAGAAGAAGTACGCCGACGTGTTCAAGGGCGATACCAACTGGCGCAAGATCAAGACCACGGAAAGCGAGACCTATCGCTGGAACATGAGCTCGACCTATGTGCAGAACCCGCCCTATTTCGAGGGCATGAAGAAGCAGCCGGATCCGGTCACCGACGTGGTCGACGCGCGGATCCTCGCGATGTTCGGCGACAAGATCACCACCGACCACATCTCGCCGGCCGGTTCGATCAAGCTGACCTCACCCGCCGGCAAGTTCCTCAGCGAGCACCAGGTGCGTCCCGCCGACTTCAACCAGTACGGCACGAGGCGCGGCAACCATGAAGTGATGATGCGCGGCACCTTCGCCAACATCCGCATCAAGAACTTCATGCTGAAGGGTGCCGACGGCAATATTCCGGAAGGCGGTTTGACCAAGCACTGGCCCGACGGCGAGCAGATGTCGATCTACGACGCCGCGATGAAGTACCAGCAGGAGAGCGTGCCGCTGGTGGTGTTCGCCGGCGCCGAATACGGCAACGGCTCGTCGCGCGACTGGGCCGCAAAGGGCACGCGCCTGCTCGGCGTGCGCGCGGTGATCTGCCAGAGCTTCGAGCGCATCCATCGCTCCAACCTGGTCGGCATGGGTGTGCTTCCGCTCACCTTCCAGGACGGCACGTCGTGGTCCTCGCTCGGCCTCAAGGGCGACGAGAAGGTCACGATCCGCGGGCTGCAGGGCGACCTGAAGCCGCGCCAGACGCTAACGGCCGAGATCGTCTCCGCTGACGGCGGCAAAAAGGATGTCCCGCTGCTCTGCCGGATCGATACGCTGGACGAGCTCGACTACTATCGCAACGGCGGCATCCTGCATTATGTGCTGCGCAAACTCGCGGCCTAAGGCCCCTTTGTTTGAGCATGGTCTGTCCGGAAAACCGTTTCACACTTTTCCGGACCATGCTCCAACGCGGATTTGTGATCGGTGCCTCACTGCTTAGTGAGTAGCGGCTAAAAAGAAGGCGGCCTATGAAAAGGCCGCTTTCTCGCGTTTTGGGGCACGCAAGTTCAGGGACAGACTTCATGCTCCGTACAATTACGGATGGAAATCATCACGACTGGTTCGCAGTATGACAGCGATGATGGCCTATAACTGTATCTCGCGATGGTCCAGCGCCCTTGGTATCTGCGCAATCGTCGCGATCATCCGCCCCGCCCACGCCGATCCGCGTGCCGTCGTCGAACTCTTCACCTCGCAGGGATGCTCGTCCTGTCCGCCCGCGGACAAGATCATCGGTGACCTCGCGAAGGACCCCAACGTCATCGCGCTGAGCATGCCGATCGACTATTGGGACTATCTCGGCTGGAAGGACACGCTGGCCGATTCCCGTTTCAGCGCGCGCCAGAAGGCCTATTCGCATGTTCGCGGCGACCGCGACGTCTACACGCCGCAAGCCGTGATCAATGGCTCCGCGCATGTGATCGGCAGCGATCGCGCCAGTATCGAGGACGCCATCAAGGACACCGAAAGGAGCGGCAGCGTGATGTCGGTGCCCGTGACGATGACGCTGAGCGGCAAGCAGATCAACGTGTCGGTCGCCGCATCGAAGTCGCCGGCCGTGTCGCGCGGCGAGGTCTGGATCTGCTCGATCTCGAAGTCGGTGCCGATCTCGATCGCGCGCGGCGAGAACCGCGGCCGCGAGATCACCTACCACAACGTCGTGCGCAATCTCCTCAAGGTCGGTGACTGGAACGGTTCGTCCGGGAGCTGGACCGTGCCGCTGGAGAACATCACGCGTGACGGTGTCGATGCTGCGGCGGTGTACGTCCAGGACGGCAACCGCGACAAGCCGGGCCCGATGCTCGGCGCTGCCTTCACCTCACTTCACTAGCGCCTCGCTGCGGTAAGGCGCGATGCGCTGGCTTCCGCCGGTCGCACGCATGTTTTCGTGCAGCCGCATGGCGACAAACCTGCATTCAGTGATCTGCCGAAAGGAAGGCGCCGGTGCTTGGCGCGCGCGTCTTGCTTGCGCAGGTCCCAAAACAAAAAGGACCAACTTTCGTTGGCCCAGTGTTGGGATTTGACTCCCCTGCGAACAGGCCCGATCCCGACGGCCCCGGGGGGCTGGGGGCTGAGGAATCCGGAACCGAAAGGACCGGGCCAACGCAGGATTTCCTTTTCGCAGGGCAGCGGGGCGGGCGATGGGCGGAAGTGGGGCAGCAATATGATTCCGCTAACGTTCCCGTGACTCTGCGGTTTTTCGGACAATCCGCCGCGCGCGGCGGTGGTTAAGGCCCGGTTGCATTGCGATTGGCCCCTTGCGGGCCCGCGCGCTTAGCGCGATCATGTTACTCTCGTGACGATCCCGAAGAGGGGCCTTCGGAACCCGATCGCCACCGAGGTGACAGGAGGCGCTCGATGAGTTTGATCTCGGAGGACACTGATCCGAGCGGGAGTCGTGCCGCGGCGCGCACCGCCGCCGCGACCCCTCAGCCCAATCGCGTGACTTTCAATCGACTTGAACTCAACCGCATTCTCAATCTCTACGGCCGCATGGTCGCCGACGGCGAGTGGCGCGATTATGCGATCGACTTCCTGAAGGACCGTGCCGTGTTCTCGGTGTTCCGGCGCGCGTCGGAAGTGCCGATCTACCGGATCGAGAAGGACCCCCGGCTTGCGCGCAAGCAGGGCATGTACAGCGTGATTTCCGCGACCGGCCTGATCCTCCGTCGTGGCCATGAACTCGAACGCGTGCTGTTCGTGATCGATCGCAAGCTGTCGCTGGTGTAAGCGCGTCAGGTCAGTCCGCTTGTAGCCCGGATGGAGCCAAGGGGCCGCGCGAACGCGCGCCCGATGACAGGCTCCGCGCAATCCGGGGAAGCTGTACTCGCGTGGTAAGACCGTCCCGGATGTCGCTTCGCTCATCCGGGCTACAAATCCGCTGATCCGGCGGCACAGTTGTGCCCGAGTTTCGTAGCCCGGAGGAGGCAACAGGGCGCGCGAACGCGCTCGATGGCAGGCTTCGCGCAATCCGGGGCCGTTGAAGCCCGGATGAGCCTGTCCCGGATTTCGCTTGCGCTTCATCCGGGCTACATCACATCTCGCCTCGCCCAAAAGAAAAGCCCCGGCGGAATGGCCGGGGCTTGGATTTGATCGGCTCGCTCGAGGCGCTTAGTCGCGCTGGCCGAGCAGCTGCAGGAGCAGCGTGAACAGGTTGATGAAGTTCAGGTAGAGCGACAGCGCACCAGTGATTGCCGCACGCTCTGCCATCACGCCACCCTGCGAGGCGTAGCCGTAGATGTAGTCGTTCTTCAGCCGCTGGGTGTCCCAGGCGGTGAGGCCCGCGAACACCAGCACGCCGACCACCGACACGATGAACTGCAGCGCCGAGCTCGCCAGGAACAGGTTGACCAGGCTCGCGATGATGATGCCGATCAGACCCATGAACAGGAACGAGCCCATGCCGCTCATGTCACGCTTGGTGGTGTAGCCGTAGAGGCTCAGCGCACCGAACGTTGCCGCGGTGATGAAGAACACGCGCACGATCGAGGTGTGCGTGTACACCAGGAAGATCGACGACAGCGACAGACCCATCAGCGCCGAGAACACCCAGAACAGGAGTTGGGCGGTCGCGGGCTGCAGGCGGTTGATGCCGGCCGAGATGACGAACACCATCGCCAGAGGGGCGAGGATGAACAGCCACTTCAGCGGGCTCACGAACATCGCGTAGCCGAACTGCGTCAGATAGGCGTTGCCGAACTTGGCGACGGCGGCCGACTGGTCGGTCGTCACCGCACCCATGTAGACGCCGAGCGCGGCGAGGCCGGTGATGGCCAGGCCGATACTCATGTAGTTGTAGATGCGCAGCATGTAGGCGCGCAGACCGGCGTCGACGGCCGCAGCGTCAATGCGCCCGGCGGCCCGGCCGAAAGGAGAAGCGTAGTTGCGGTCTAGGTCCGACATGGTCGAATTCCCGTGGTTGGTCCCGGTGGAGCGCAAGGGATTTGCGGCGCCGGTCGTAAATCTATCTCAGATGGCTCGGTTTGCGGAACATTAATTCCGTGTCATTCAAACCGACTATCCGACCCGATTGGTATGTGGGAAATTAACACATCCGACGCAAGCTTCCACGCGCGGCCGAATGTCGCTCTGCCCTAGCATCATAGGCAAAAACGGCGCTCGCGCCGCTACATTTTGTCACAAATTCCGCAACACTGAGGCCGGCTTCTGGTTTAGCGCGAGCAGCGTCCCGGCGAGCCCCAGTCCGACCGTGACGACCAGCGCGGCGACCACGACCAGCGCGGCGCTGCCGGCCTGCCAGATAAAACTCAGCGTCATCAGCCTAGTCACGATCAGCCAGGCCGCGATCGAGCCGGCGATCACCCCGAACACCGCGGTTGCAAAACCGATCATCAGATACTCCAGCGCGTAGGCGCCGAGCAGTCGCACCCGCGTGGCGCCGAGCGTCTTGAGAATCACGGCGTCATAGACGCGGTGGCGGTGTCCGGCGGCGAGCGCGCCGCCGAGCACCAGGATCGCGGAGATCAGCGTCACGGCGCTGGCGCCGCGGATCGCCAGCACCAGATTGCTGACCACGCTGCCGACCGTCTCCAGCGCCTCGCGGACCCGCACGCTGGTCACCATCGGGAACGCGTCGGCGACCTGCTTGATGATGCGCGCGTCGTCGGCGGAATCGGCGTGTGGTTCCGTCAGGGTCGCGACATGGCTGTGCGGCGCACCCCTGAAGGCATTCGGCGAGAACACCAGCACGAAATTGATGCCGAGGCCCTGCCAGTCGATGTTGCGCAGGTTGGCGATTTTCGCCGGCACGTCGCGTCCGAGCACGTTGACGACGATCTCGTCGCCGATCTTCAACGACAGGCCGTCGGCGATCTTCTTCTCCATCGAGACCAGCGGTGGCCCGCTGTAGTCCGGCCCCCACCATTCGCCCTCGACGATCTTCGAGCCCTTGGGAATTTCGCCGGTGTAGGTCAGGCCCCGGTCGCTCTGCAGCACCCACTCCGAATCGACCGACGGCTTGAGCTGGTCGGCCTTGACGCCGCGCGCGGCCACGATCCGTCCGCGCAGCATCGGTACATCCTCGACGGTCGAGCCGGCGGCGACCTTCGCCAGGAAGGCATTGAAGCGGTCGGCTTCGGTGGAGGGGATGTCGATGAAGAAGAACGACGGCGCCCGCTCCGGCAGGGCGGCCAGGAATTGCCGGCGCAGATTGCCGTCGATCTGGGTGATGGTGACGAGCACCGCCAGCCCGAGCCCCAGCGACAGCACCACCGACGGCGTCAGCGCGCCCGGCCGGTGGATGTTGGCGATCGCGAGCCGCAGCATGGTCATGCGGCTGCGCGGCAGCCGCCGCGCCACCGCCATCAGGAGCTCGGCGATTCCGCGCAGCAGCAGGAACACCGCGATCGACGAGGCGACGAACACGGCAGCGACCCGCTTGTCATAGGCAAGCCCGATCGCGACTCCGATCAGGAGCGCGATCACCACGGCCATCAGCGCCAGATAGCTCCAGCGCGGGCGATGCCACTCGCTGGCGACGGTCTCGCGGAACAGCGCGGCGACCGGCACGTCATGGACACGGCCGAGCGGCCACAGCCCGAACGCCAGCGCGGTGAGCTGGCCGTAGAGGAAGGACAGCGCGAGCTCGTCGGGATGCAGCGCGGGCACCACCGGCAGCGGCAGCAGCTTGCCGAACAGGCCGACGATGACGAGGGGGAGCGCGGCGCCGAGCACGAGCCCGATCACCGAGCCGATCCCGGCCAGCACCACCACCTGCGTGCAGTAGATCGTGAAGACGTCGCGGCCGGTGGCGCCGAGCGCCTTGAACGAAGCGATGACGTCGCGGCGCCGGTCGATATGGCTCTTCACCGCGTTGGCGACGCCGACACCGCCGACCAGTAGCGCCGCGAGGCCGACCAGGGTCAGGAACTGGGTGAAGCGGTTGATGGTGCGCTCGAGCTGCGGCGAGGCATTGCTGCGGCTGCGGACCTCCCAGCCGGCCTCCGGCGCGGCGGTCCGCGCGCCGTCGATCAGCGCGGTGGTGGCGCGATCGTCGTTGGCGCCGTCAGGCAGCTTCACGCGGTAGATCCAGCGCACCAGGCTGCCCGGTTGCAGCAGGTCGGTGGCGTGCAGGCTGGCTTCGCTGACCAGGAAGCGCGGCCCGAGGCCGACGCCGCCGGCAAGCTTGTCGGGCTCGGCCACCACCACGCTGCGGATCTGGTAGGTCGCACTGCCGATGGTGACGCGGTCACCGAGCTTCAGGTCGAGCCGCGCCAGCAACGTCGAATCGGCGGCCGCGCCGTAGACGCCGTCGCGTTCGGCAAGCAGATCGGCGACCGGCATGTTCGGCTCGAGCGTCAGCTCGCCGAGCATCGGATATTTGCCGTCGACGGCCTTCAGCTCGACCAGCGCCAGCTTGCCGTCATTGCTGCGGGCCATCGCGCGCAGCGTGGCCGCGATCGAAACCTCGCCGCGCGTGCGCAGATAGGCGACCTCGTTGGGTTTGGCCTCGCGCGAGATCAGCGAGAATGCGACGTCGCCGCCGAGCAGCGTACGTCCCTCGCGGGACAGGCCGTCGCCAAGGCTCGCGGCGACCGAGCCGACGCCGGCAATCGCCATCACGCCGAGCGCGATGCAGGCGATGAACACGTAGAAGCCGCGCAGGCCGCCGCGCAATTCGCGCAGCGCATAACGGAAGGCAAGCGACGACGCGCGGCTCTGCACCGCGGCTTCGGACGCGATGCTCATGTCGTGGATTGTCCGTCGATGCGGCCGGAGCGCAGCCGCACGACGCGGTCGCAGCGCTGCGCGAGCGCGAGATCGTGCGTCACCAGCACCAGCGTCATGCCGCGCTCGGCGTGCTTGGTGAACAGCAGGTCGACGATCTGCTTGCCTGTCGTCTCGTCGAGATTCCCGGTCGGCTCGTCGGCAACGAGGATCGCGGGATCGGGCGCGAGCGCGCGCGCGATCGCGACGCGCTGCTGCTCGCCGCCGGAGAGTTGCGTCGGATAATGATGCAGCCGCTCGCCGAGCCCGACCGATTGCAGCTCCTGCGCGGCGCGCGCAGCGGCATCGGGATTGCCGGCGAGCTCGAGCGGCACCGCCACGTTCTCCAGCGCCGTCATGGTCGGGATCAGATGGAATGACTGGAAGACGATGCCGACCTGGCGGCCGCGGAAGCGCGCCAGCGCATCTTCGTCGAGGGCATTGAACGAGGTGCCGTTGACGACCACTTCTCCACTGTCAGGACGTTCGAGCCCCGCCATTACCATCAGCAAGGTCGACTTGCCCGAGCCCGACGGGCCGATCAGGCCGATGGCCTCACCCGCTGCCACACGAAGGCTGATATCTTTGAGGATATGGACCCGTGCCGCGCCGGTGCCGAGCGAGAGATTGACGTTCCTGACGGCAATGGTGTCCGGCTCGACGTCGGTCAGTGAAGAGGATTCGATGAGACTGTCCATGGTTCGGTCATATGGCACTTCCGCGTCTGCGGTCGAGGGCCGGTTGAGAATCTTCGTGCACATACTCGTGTTGCTTATGGGCTTGATGACGGCGGCCAGCGCGCAGACGCCAAGGCTGGAGAATGGCCCGGAGAAGGGCCCGGCGAAGCCGATCAAGATGGTGGTTCTGGGCGATTCCCTGAGCGCCGGGTACGGCCTCCCGGGCCCGGCGGCATTCCCGATCCGGCTGCAAAAGGCGTTGGAAGCCAAGGGGATAAAGGTCGAGATGAGCAATGCCGGGGTGTCCGGCGACACCGCCTCGGGCGGCCGCGAGCGGCTCGACTGGTCGGTGCCTGATGGAACCGATGCCGTGATTGTCGAGCTTGGCGCCAATGATGCCTTGCGCGGCATCGATCCCGCCGTCACGCGTGCCGCGCTCTCCGACATCATCACAAAGTTGCAGGCGCGCAAGATCGCCGTGCTCTTGTGCGGCATGCTCGCGCCACCGAACTATGGCAGTGAGTATGCAGCGAAGTTCAACGCGATCTATCCGGATCTCTCGAAGACCCTTGGCGTGCCGCTCTATCCGTTCTTACTCGATGGGGTTGCCGCCGACGCGAAACTCAACCAGGCCGACGGCATGCATCCGACGGCAGCAGGTGTGGACATCGTTGTGAAAAATATCCTGCCCACAGTGGAGGCATTTCTCGGCGCAATATCAGGGCAACGCAGTTGAAGCGCAGGCAGTGAGCCGTGCCGTGTCCGTAGGTTTACGAGCTGTTAACGGGTCATGCTTCGCAGAGTCACATATCTCGGGTACAAATAGGCATCGGTGATTCGTCGCCGGGCCGTTACAGGGTGCGGGCTCCCAAAACCCGCGCCAAGCATCGAGGATTATTGCGATGCCGCGTCTGTTCACTGGACTGGAAATTCCGGCCGATATCGGCCAAACCCTCTCCAGCTTGCGTGGCGGCCTTCCCGGCGCACGCTGGATCGATCCCGAAAATTATCACGTCACTCTGCGCTTCATCGGCGATATCGATGGCATGTGGGCCAACGAGATCGCGACGATGTTGTTTCGGGTAAACCGCAAGCCGTTCGAGGTCAAATTGCAGGGCCTGTCGAGCTTCGGCGGACGCAAGCCGCGCGCGGTGGTTGCCGCCGTCGAGCCGAGCCGGCCGCTGATCGAACTGCAGGCCGAGCTCGAGCGGATGATGCAGCGGATGGGGCTCGATCCCGAGGGCAGGAAATTCACGCCACATGTCACGCTCGCTCGTCTGCATGACGCTTCGAGCCAGGACGTCGCGGATTATCTGTCCGTGCGCGGCTACTTCCCGAGCCGCAGCTTCCTGGCGGACCGCTTCGTGCTGTTCTCGTCGCGCGCGTCGACAGGCGGCGGCCCCTATGTGGTCGAGGATTCCTACGCGCTCTGCGCGTGAGCCTCTTCACCTCGCCCCGCTTGCGGGGAAAGGTCGGATCGCATCGAAGATGCGATCCGGGCGAGGGGGTACGGGTCCGTCGATAGAGCGCGTCGGGTGGTGAGAGCCCCTCACCCCGGCCCTCTCCCCGCAAGAGTGGGGCGAGGGAGAGGAAAGTGCATACCCCACTGGCACAATTCACGGCTTGCAATTTGCCGCACACTAGGGCCGTAAGGTGGGCTCATGCTGTCCACCTCGCCCAGTTCCTTTCTCGAGCTCTACAAATCCCTGGTCGCCTCCGGCGCGATCGAGGCCGATCCCGCCCAGGCCCGCGCCGCCGAGGCATTCGGCGCGCTGGATGAGCGGCTCGCGAGCTACAAGCCGCAGCGCAAGCAAGGCCTGTTCGGGCGGCTGTTCGGCGGCGACAAGGACGACAAGCCGCCGCGCGGGCTCTACGTCCACGGCGAGGTCGGTCGCGGCAAGACCATGCTGATGGATCTGTTCTTCCAGCAGAGCCCGGTCGAACACAAGCGCCGCGCGCACTTCCACGAATTCATGGCCGAGGCGCATGAGCGCATCTACGGCTACCGTCAGCAGATCGCGCGCGGCGAGATCGCGGACGGCGACGTGATCGCGCTCACAGCGCAGGCGATCTTCGACGAAGCCTGGCTGCTCTGCTTCGACGAATTTCACGTCACCGACATCGCCGATGCGATGATCCTCGGCCGGCTGTTCGCCAAGCTGTTCGATCTCGGCACCGTGGTGGTCGCGACCTCGAACGTTGCGCCTGACGATCTCTACAAGGGCGGGCTCAATCGCGCGCTGTTCGTGCCGTTCATCGCGCAGATCTCCGACCACATGGACGTGCTGCGGCTCGATGCGCGCACCGACTTCCGGCTGGAGAAACTCGTCGGCGTCAAGATGTGGCTGGTGCCCGCGGATGACGCGGCCGATGCCGCGCTCAACGCGGCCTGGCGGAAGATGACCGGCAATGCCCCGTGCAAGGCACGCCTCATTCCGATCAAGGGACGCATCCTGAACGTGCCCTGCTCGGCGCACGGCGTCGCGCGCTTCAGCTTCATGGACATCTGCGAGAAGCCGCTTGCCGCGTCCGATTATCTCAGGCTCGCGCACGACTACCACACGATCCTGATCGACCACATTCCGGTGATGGATTACGCCGAGCGCAATGCCGCCAAGCGCTTCATTTCGCTGATCGACACGCTCTATGACAATGCCGTGAAGCTGATGGCCTCGGCCGAGGCCGATCCGGTGTCGCTGTACCTTGCGACCGACGGCGTCGAGGCGATGGAGTTCAAGCGCACATCCTCGCGCCTGATCGAGATGAGCTCGGAATCCTACCTGGCGCTGCCGCACGGCCGGAAGGACTCCTCGGCGAGCGGCGCGTCGACTGGCCTTGTCGAGACCTGAATTCAGTCTCGATATTTCGTCTTGCGCGCGGTCCGGTTCGGCGCAACTTTTCGTGTCTCCGGGGCGGATGTTGCTGGCATGCCTGATCGAATTCCAGGCAGGGCCCGCAATCGGGCAGGCCGTGACTTGAATGGATCATTCGAAAGGGATAACCACCCTTGCAACCGACTTCCCTCCCTCCCGTACACAGTTCAAAGGACTGATTTCCCATGGCACGCGACAAGATTGCTCTGATTGGCTCCGGACAGATCGGCGGAACGCTGGCGCACCTCGTCGGCCTCAAGGAACTCGGAGACGTCGTGCTGTTCGATATTGCCGAGGGCGTGCCGCAGGGCAAAGCGCTCGACATTGCGCAGTCGTCGCCGGTCGACGGTTTCGATTCCAATCTGGTCGGCGCCAATTCCTATGAAGCGCTCGACGGCGCCAAGGTCTGCATCGTCACCGCCGGCGTGCCGCGCAAGCCCGGGATGAGCCGCGACGATCTCCTCTCCATCAACCTCAAGGTCATGGAGCAGGTCGGCGCCGGCATCAAGAAGTACGCGCCCGACGCCTTCGTCATCTGCATCACCAACCCGCTCGACGCCATGGTGTGGGCGCTGCAGAAGGCCTCGGGCCTGCCGCACAAGAAGGTGGTCGGCATGGCCGGCGTGCTCGACTCCGCGCGTTTCCGCTATTTCCTGGCCGACGAATTCCACGTCTCGGTCGAGGACGTCACCGCCTTCGTGCTCGGCGGCCACGGCGACACCATGGTGCCGCTGACCCGCTACTCGACTGTCGCCGGCATTCCGCTGCCCGACCTCGTCAAGATGGGCTGGACCTCGCAGGCGCGCATCGATGAGATCGTCGATCGCACACGCAACGGCGGCGCCGAGATCGTCAACCTGCTCAAGACTGGCTCCGCCTTCTACGCGCCGGCTGCGTCCGCGATCGCGATGGCCGAGAGCTACCTGAAGGACAAGAAGCGCGTGCTGCCCTGCGCCGCCTATCTCAACGGCGAGTACGGCGTGAAGGACATGTATGTCGGCGTGCCGGTCGTGGTCGGCGCCAAGGGTGTCGAGCGCATCGTCGAGATCGAACTGGCGGGCAAGGACCGCGAGGCTTTCGACAAGTCGGTCGGTGCGGTGCAGGGCCTGGTCGACGCCTGCAAGAAGATCGCGCCCGATCTGCTCGGCAAGTAATCTCGATTGGCAATGGCCCGATAGGCGGTTTCAATCGCCTGTCGGGTGCAAGGCGATGAAATTCCGGCGGATTTTTTAGTTGCGCGAGCTTTGGTATATGGTATGCCAGTCTCAAGGCTGACGTAAAAGGTCGCCGCACGAGGGTTTGGGAGCGTCTTTCCATGAATATCCATGAATACCAGGCCAAGGCTTTGCTGCATGAATTCGGCGTGCCGATCTCGCGCGGCGTGCCGGTGCTGAAGCCGGAAGAGGCCGACGCGGCGGCCAAGCAGCTGCCCGGCCCGATCTGGGTAGTGAAGAGCCAGATCCATGCCGGCGGCCGCGGCAAGGGCAAGTTCAAGGAAGCATCGGCCGGCGACAAGGGCGGCGTCCGCATCGCCAAATCGGCCGCCGAGGTCGCCGAATTCGCCAAGCAGATGCTCGGCGCGACGCTGGTCACGGTGCAGACCGGTCCGCACGGCAAGCAGGTCAATCGCCTCTACATCGAGGAAGGCTCCGACATCGACAAGGAGTTCTACCTCTCGATCCTGGTCAATCGCGAGACCTCCGAAATTTCCTTTGTGGTGTCGACCGAAGGCGGCGTGAATATCGAAGAGGTCGCGCATTCGACCCCGGAAAAGATCGTCTCGTTCTCGGTCGATCCCGCGACCGGCATCATGCCGCATCACGGCCGCACGGTTGCCAAGGCGCTGAAGCTGACCGGCGATCTCGCCAAGCAGGCCGAGAAGCTGACCGGCCAGCTCTATGCCGCCTTCGCCGCCAAGGACATGGCGATGCTCGAGATCAATCCGCTCGTCGTCACCAAGCAGGGCCAGCTGCGCGTGCTCGACGCCAAGGTGTCATTCGACAGCAACGCGCTCTATCGTCATCCGGACGTGGTCGCGCTGCGCGACGAGACCGAGGAAGACGCCAAGGAGATCGAGGCGTCGAAATACGACCTCAACTACGTCGCGCTCGACGGCACGATCGGCTGCATGGTCAACGGCGCCGGGCTCGCCATGGCGACCATGGACATCATCAAGCTGTATGGCATGGAGCCGGCGAACTTCCTCGACGTCGGCGGCGGCGCCAGCGTGGAGAAGGTCGCGGCCGCGTTCAAGATCATCACCGCCGATCCGAACGTGAAGGGCATCCTGGTCAACATCTTCGGCGGCATCATGAAGTGCGACGTGATCGCCGAGGGCGTGGTCGCCGCGGTGAAGCAGGTCGGCCTCAAGGTTCCGCTGGTGGTGCGCCTCGAAGGCACCAATGTCGAGCAGGGCAAGAAGATCATCCGCGAGAGCGGCCTCAACGTCCTGCCCGCCGACAACCTCGATGACGCTGCACAGAAGATCGTGAAAGCCGTCAAGGGAGGCTAACGATGGCCGATCATCTCGACGCTCCGACACCGCTGGACGAACACCGCAAGCTCGCGGCGTTTGCGGGCGAGTGGAGCGGCGAAGAGATGGTCTATCCGTCGCGCTGGACCGCGGGCGGTCCGGCCACCTCGCAGGTCGTTGCGCGCATCGCGCTCAACGGCTTCTACCTGATCCAGGACAGCGTGCAGACCCGCGACGGCAAGGAGAGCTTCGCCACCCACGGCGTGTTCACCTACGACCGCGACGATCGGGCCTACAAATTGTTCTGGCACGACTCGCTCGGCTACTACCCGCCGTCACCGGCGTCCGGTAGATGGGCGGGCAAGTCGCTGATCCTGGTGCGCGGCTCGCTGCGCGGCAATGCCCGTCACGTCTACGAGGTCGTCGACGACAACACCTACAACATGAAAATCCAGTTCTCGCCTGACGCGGAAGGGTGGGCCGACGTGCTCACCGGCGTGTACCGGCGTATTCACTGAGCATGATCCGGAAAAGTGGTCTCCGGTTTTCCGACAAGATCATGCTCAAACCATAGAGTCCCATCACCGATCGTCTCGCGAAAGCATCTCGAACCATGTCCATTCTGATCGACAAGAACACCAAGGTCATCTGCCAGGGCTTCACCGGCAAGAACGGCACGTTCCATTCGGAAGCGGCGATCGCTTACGGCACCAAGATGGTCGGCGGCGTGGCGCCGGGCAAAGGCGGCTCGACCCATCTCAACCTGCCGGTGTTCGACACCGTCGCCGAAGCGCGCGAGAAGACCGGCGCCGACGCCAGCGTGGTCTATGTCCCGCCGCCGGGCGCAGCCGACGCGATCTGCGAGGCGATCGACGCGGAAATCCCGCTGATCGTCTGCATCACCGAGGGCATCCCGGTGCTCGACATGGTGCGCGTGAAGCGCTCGCTGTCGGGCTCGAAGTCGCGGCTGATCGGGCCGAACTGCCCCGGCGTGATGACCGCCGGCGAATGCAAGATCGGCATCATGCCGGCCAACATCTTCAAGCCCGGCTCGGTCGGCATCGTCTCCCGCTCCGGCACCCTGACCTATGAGGCGGTGTTCCAGACCACCCAGGAGGGTCTAGGCCAGACCACCGCGGTCGGCATCGGCGGCGACCCTGTCAAGGGCACCGAGTTCATCGACATGCTGGAGATGTTCCTGGCCGACGAGAAGACCAAGTCGATCGTGATGATCGGCGAAATCGGCGGCTCCGCCGAGGAGGACGCCGCCCAGTTCCTCAAGGACGAGGCCAAGCGCGGCCGCAAGAAGCCGATGGTCGGCTTCATTGCCGGTGTCACCGCACCTCCCGGCCGCCGCATGGGCCATGCCGGCGCGATCATCTCGGGCGGCAAGGGCGACGCTGGTTCCAAGACCGCGGCGATGGAAGCCGCCGGCATCAGGGTGTCGCCGTCGCCGGCGCGCCTCGGGCACACGCTCGCGGAAATGCTGAAGTAACCGCCGTCCGGCGAGTTCCCTTCGAGGTTTGGCGTGATTTGGGGCGGGTTCTCCTTGGGGAACCCGCTCTTTTATTGCGTTTTGGTGCCGGAATGCCGATCAATAAAAAATGAAAATAAATTCATTTCTTAGTTCTTTTAGGCAGGAATATCTGTCCTACATAGGGTAAAGGGTATCAATCCAGCCGGCGCACTTCCAGACCGGCATCAGCGCCGTCTCCTACGCGCGAACCGAAAAAATCACCAGGACTGCCCATGTCTCGCCAAGACGCGAACGCCGCTTTTGCACTCTCATCATTCCTGCAGGGCACCAACGCCGCCTACATCGACGACCTCTACGCCCGCTACGAGCAGGACCCGTCGTCGGTCGACGCCGAATGGCAGGATTTCTTCAAAAGCCTGAAGGACGCCCCGGCCGATGTCCAGAAGAACGCCGAGGGCGCCTCGTGGGGCCGCGACAACTGGCCGGTGACGCCGCGCGACGAGCTGACCTCGGCGCTCGACGGCAACTGGGCCCAGGTCGAGAAGGCGGTCGGCACAAAGCTCGCGGCCAAGGCGCAGGCCAAGGGCGCCGAACTGTCCGATGCCGACGTCCATCAGGCCACCCGCGATTCGGTTCGCGCACTGATGCTGATCCGCGCCTACCGCATGCGCGGCCATTTCCACGCCAAGCTCGATCCGCTCGGCATCGAGGCGCCGCGCGACCGCGAGGAGCTCGATCCGCGCTCCTACGGCTTCACCGAGGCGGACTTCGATCGCAAGATCTTCCTCGACCACGTGCTCGGCCTCGAATACGGCACGCTGCGCGAGATCGTGCAGATCTGCGAACGCACCTACTGCCAGACGCTCGGCGTCGAATTCATGCACATCTCGAACGCCGCGCAGAAGGCGTGGATCCAGGAGCGCATCGAGGGGCCGGACAAGGAGATCTCGTTCACGCCCGAGGGGCGCCGCGCGATCCTCAACAAGCTGATCGAGGCGGACGGCTTCGAGAAGTTCTGCGACACCAAGTTCACCGGCACCAAGCGCTTCGGCCTCGATGGCGGTGAATCGCTGATCCCGGCGCTCGAGCAGATCATCAAGCGCGGCGGCAATCTCGGCGTGAAGGAGATCGTGGTCGGCATGCCGCATCGCGGCCGCCTCAACGTGCTGACCCAGGTGATGGGCAAGCCGCACCGCGCGCTGTTCCATGAGTTCAAGGGTGGTTCCGCCAACCCCGACTCGGTCGAAGGCTCGGGCGACGTCAAGTATCACCTCGGCGCCTCCTCGGACCGCGAGTTCGACGGCAACAACATCCATCTGTCGCTGACCGCAAACCCGTCGCATCTCGAGATCGTCGATCCGGTCGTGATGGGCAAGGTGCGCGCCAAGCAGGACCAGCACGGCGATCCGCCGGATATGCGTATCTCCGTGCTGCCGCTGCTGATGCACGGCGACGCGGCATTCGCAGGCCAGGGCGTGGTGGCTGAATGCTTCAGCCTGTCCGACCTGAAGGGCTATCGCACCGGTGGCTCGCTGCATTTCATCGTCAACAACCAGATCGGCTTCACCACCTACCCGCGCTACTCGCGCTCGTCGCCCTATCCGTCCGACGTAGCGAAGATGATCGATGCGCCGATCTTCCACGTGAATGGCGACGATCCGGAGGCCGTGGTGTTCGCGGCCAAGGTCGCGATCGAGTTCCGGCAGAAATTCCACAAGCCGGTCGTCATCGACATGTTCTGCTACCGGCGCCACGGCCACAACGAGGGCGACGAGCCGGCCTTCACCCAGCCGGTGATGTACAAGAAGATCGCTTCTCACCCGTCAACGCTCGAGATCTACGCCAAGCGGCTGGTCGCTGACGGCGTGTTGACCGAGGGCGAGGTCGAGAAGGCCAAGGCCGACTGGCGCGCGCGGCTCGACGCCGAGCTTGAAGCCGGCGCCGGCTACAAGCCGAACAAGGCCGACTGGCTCGACGGCAAGTGGGCAGGCTTCAAGATCGCCGACCAGGAAGAGGACGCCCGCCGCGGCGTCACCGGCGTCGATGTCGCCGTTCTCAAGGATATCGGCCGCAAGATCACCAAGGTGCCGGACGGCTTCCGCGTCCACCGCACCATCCAGCGTTTCCTCGACAATCGCGCCAAGGCGATCGATAGCGGTGTCGGGATCGACTGGGCCACCGGCGAGGCCCTGGCATTCTGCACGCTGCTGCAGGAAGGTCATCATGTGCGACTGTCCGGCCAGGATTCCGAGCGCGGGACCTTCTCGCAGCGCCATTCAGTGCTGATCGACCAGGAGGACGAGAGCCGCTACACGCCGTTCAACCATCTCGGCGGCGAAGACACCGGCCACTACGAGGTCATCAACTCGCTGCTGTCGGAAGAGGCGGTGCTCGGCTTCGAATACGGCTACTCGCTGGCCGAGCCGAATGCGCTGGCGCTCTGGGAAGCGCAGTTCGGCGACTTCGCCAACGGCGCGCAGGTGGTGTTCGACCAGTTCATCTCCTCGGGCGAACGCAAGTGGCTGCGCATGTCGGGCCTCGTCTGCCTGCTGCCGCACGGCTACGAAGGGCAGGGACCGGAGCATTCCTCCGCGCGCCTCGAGCGTTACCTGCAGATGTGCGCCGAAGACAACATGCAGGTGGTCAATCCGACCACGCCGGCGAACTACTTCCACGTGCTGCGGCGCCAGCTGCATCGCGAGATCCGCAAGCCGCTGATCCTGATGACGCCGAAGTCGCTGCTGCGCCACAAGCGCGCGGTGTCGCAGCTCGAGGAGCTCGGCAAGAACGCCACGTTCCACCGCATTCTGTACGATGACGCGCAGATGCTGCCGGACGAGAAGATCAAGCTGGTGCCGGACGACAAGATTCGCCGCGTCGTGCTGTGCTCCGGCAAGGTCTACTACGATCTCTACGAGGAGCGTGAGAAGCGCGACATCGATGACATCTATCTGATGCGCGTCGAGCAGCTATATCCGGTGCCGCTGAAGGCGCTGGTGCAGGAGCTCGGCCGCTTCAAGAACGCCGAAGTGGTCTGGTGCCAGGAAGAGCCGCGCAATATGGGCTCCTGGCACTTCATCGAGCCCTATCTGGAATGGGTGCTCAACCAGATCCACGCACCCAACAGGCGTCCGCGCTATGCAGGCCGTCCGGCATCGGCGGCAACCGCGACCGGCTTGATGTCGAAACATCTGGCGCAGCTCAAGGCGCTGCTCGACGACGCACTGAACTAACGACTTTCATTGAAGCCATGCCCCGCGAATGCGGGGCATCCGGTATCCCGCGTCATCCAGCAGAAGTGCTGTCGTCACGGAGTACCGGATCGCTCGCTTTGCGGGCGGTGGCGGACAAGTTTCACGACCGCAAATTTTGCGACCGCAGGGTTATCGAGGAAAAGACCATGACTGAAATTCGCGTTCCAACGCTCGGCGAATCCGTGACCGAGGCCACGATCGGCCGCTGGTTCAAGAAGGCCGGTGAAGCTGTCGCGGTGGACGAGCCGTTGGTGGAGCTGGAGACCGACAAGGTCACCATCGAGGTGCCCGCGCCGGTGGCCGGTACGCTCGGCGAGATCATCGCCAAGGACGGCGAGACGGTCGCCGTCGGCGCGCTGCTCGGACAGATCAATGACGGCGCCGCTCCGGCCGCCAAGCCGGCTGCTGCGGCTCCCGCCAAGGCCGCCGCACCGGCTGCCGCTGCTGCGCCGGCTGCTGCCGCTGCGCCGAAGGCGCCGCCGGCGGATGCGCCGCTGGCACCCTCGGTCCGCAAGCTGTCCGCTGAAAGCGGCATCGATGCGTCCACCGTTCCCGGCTCGGGCAAGGACGGCCGCGTGACCAAGGGCGACATGCTGGCCGCGATCGAGAAGGCCGCCTCGGCGCCGACCCCGGTCAACCAGCCGGCCGCCGCCGTGCAGGTTCGTGCGCCGTCGCCGGCGGACGACGCCGCGCGCGAGGAGCGCGTGAAGATGACCCGGCTGCGCCAGACCATCGCGCGCCGCCTCAAGGACGTGCAGAACACCGCCGCGATGCTGACGACCTTCAACGAGGTCGACATGACCGAGGTGATGAAGCTGCGGGCCCTCTACAAGGACACGTTCGAGAAGAAACACGGCTCGAAGCTCGGCTTCATGGGCTTCTTCACCAAGGCGGTCGTGCAGGGGCTAAAGGACATTCCGGCGGTCAACGCCGAAATCGACGGCTCTGACCTGATCTACAAGAACTACTATCACATCGGCGTTGCGGTCGGCACCGACCGCGGCCTCGTGGTGCCTGTGGTGCGCGACTGCGACCACAAGTCGATCGCCGACATCGAGAAGTCGATCGCCGACTACGGCCGCCGCGCCCGCGACGGCCAACTCAAGATCGACGAGATGCAGGGCGGCACCTTCACCATCACCAATGGCGGCATCTACGGTTCGCTGATGTCGACGCCGATCCTGAATGCGCCGCAGTCCGGCATCCTCGGCATGCACAAGATCCAGGAGCGGCCGATGGTGGTCGGCGGCAAGATCGAGGTGCGCCCGATGATGTATCTGGCGCTGTCCTATGATCACCGCGTCATCGACGGCAAGGAAGCGGTTACCTTCCTGGTGCGCGTCAAGGAGAGCCTGGAGGATCCGGCCCGCCTGGTGCTGGACCTCTAAGGTCGTATCGCGCGCGGCGTCCGATCGGCTCGGGCGCCGCGATCTGTTGGTTGCTCACATTTGGGGATCAAAGTGACGGATAAGGTCGTTGTCATCACCGGCGGCAGCCGCGGCATCGGCCGCGCCACCGCGCTCGCTGCCGCCGCGCGCGGCTATCGCATCGTGGTCGGCTATGCATCCAACAAGACCGCGGCGGACGAGGTCGTCGCCGCGATCGAAGCCAGCAACGGCAAGGCGATCGCGGTGAAATGCGATGTCGGCAGCGAGCAGGACATCCTGGCGCTGTTCAAGGCGGCCGACGGCTTCGGCACGCTCGGCGCGCTCGTCAACAATGCCGGCATCGTCGGCAAGAGCGGCGTGCGTGTCGACGAGATGTCGGCCGAGCGTATCCAGCAGATGATGGCAGTGAATGTCACCGGCAGCATCCTGTGTGCGCGCGAGGCGGTGAAGCGCATGTCGACCAAGCACGGCGGCAAGGGCGGCGTCATCGTCAACCTGTCCTCGGTGGCGGCGAAGCTCGGTGCGCCCAACACCTATGTCGACTATGCCGCTTCCAAGGGCGCGATCGATTCCTTCACGATTGGCCTCGGCTACGAAGTCGCGAATGAGGGCATCCGCGTCGCCGGCATCCGGCCCGGACTGATCGACACCGACATCCACGCCGCGGGGGGCGAGCCCGATCGCGCGCACCGGCTTGCCCATATGGTGCCGATGAAGCGTGTCGGCACCGCCGATGAAATCGCCAACGCCATCGTCTGGCTGATCTCGGACGAGGCTTCCTATGTCACCAGCGCGATCCTCGACGTGTCGGGCGGTCGCTAGCACACGATCAAGAGCGGGCGGCGGTCTGCCGTCACGATCGCGCCCCGCGTAATTGTCACAGAGCTTAGCTACAGGACCTTCCATCATGGCTTCTTACGATCTCGTCGTCATCGGCACCGGCCCGGGCGGATATGTCTGCGCGATCCGCGCGGCGCAACTCGGCATGAAGGTCGCCGTCGTCGAGAAGGACGCGACGCTGGGCGGCACTTGCCTCAACGTCGGCTGCATGCCGTCGAAAGCGCTGTTGCACGCCTCCGAGATGTTCGAGGAAGCCGGGCACTCCTTCGCCAAGATGGGCGTCAGCGTCCCGGCGCCGAAGCTCGATCTGCCTGCGATGATGAACTTCAAGCAGCAGGGCATCGACGGCAACGTCAAGGGCGTCGAGTTCTTGATGAAGAAGAACAAGATCGACGTGCTCAAGGGGACCGGCAAGATCCTCGGTGCCGGCAAGGTCGAGGTCTCCGGCGACGGCAAGTCCGAGACCGTCGAGACCAGGAACATCGTGATCGCCACCGGCTCCGATATCGCCCGCCTGAAGGGTATCGACATCGACGAGAAGCGCATCGTGTCCTCGACCGGCGCGCTGTCGCTGGAGAAGGTGCCGGAGAAATTGCTGATCATCGGCGCGGGGGTGATCGGGCTCGAGCTTGGCTCGGTCTGGCGGCGTCTCGGTGCGGACGTCATGGTCGTGGAATTCCTCGACCGCATCCTGCCCGGCATGGACGGCGAGGTGGCAAAGCAATTTCAGCGCATGCTCGAGAAGCAGGGCTTCGTCTTCAAGCTCGGCGCCAAGGTCACCGCGGTCGATAGCTCCGGCAAGACGCTGCAGGCCAAGGTCGAGCCCGCCGCGGGTGGCGCTGCGGAAACCATCGAAGCCGACGTCGTGCTCGTCTGCATCGGCCGGGTGCCCTACACCGAGGGGCTCGGGCTGAAGGAAGCCGGCGTTGCGCTCGACAATCGCGGCCGCGTCGAGATCGACGCGCACTTCTCGACCAACGTGAAGGGCATCTACGCGATCGGCGACGTCGTGGCCGGGCCGATGCTCGCGCACAAAGCGGAAGACGAAGGCGTTGCCTGTGCGGAGATCATCGCGGGCCAGGCCGGCCACGTGAACTACGACGTCATTCCAGGTGTTGTGTATACCACGCCGGAAGTGTCGTCGGTCGGCAAGACCGAGGAAGAACTCAAGCAGGCCGGCGTCGCGTACACCGTCGGCAAATTCCCGTTCACGGCGAACGGCCGGTCCAAGGTCAATCAGACCACCGACGGCTTCGTGAAAATTCTCGCAGATGCGAAGACGGATCGGGTGCTTGGCGTCCACATTGTCGGCCGCGAAGCCGGCGAAATGATCCACGAAGCCTGCGTTCTGATGGAATTTGGCGGATCTGCCGAGGATCTGGCACGCACCTGCCACGCGCACCCGACCCGTTCGGAGGCGATCAAGGAAGCCGCGCTTGCGGTGGGCAAGCGCGCCATCCATATGTGATGATCGAAAGTCCGGCGTCAGCCGGGTTGAGATCATAGCGATGCTGCGCCGCCTGCTTCAGCCGTTCTGGGTCCTGCTTGCGATCATCTTCCTGGTCGAGGCTTGGCTATGGGACCATCTCGAGCCGATCGTGGCGCGGGCGGTGGCGTGGATTCCGCTCCGCGCGCTCAAGCAATGGCTTGCCGACCGGGTCGATTCGCTGTCGCCGGCGATGACCCTGATTGTCTTCGTCGTGCCGGTGATCCCGCTGTTTCCGCTCAAGCTGATCGGGCTCTGGCTGCTGGCGAACCAATACTGGTTCAGTGCGGTCTCGCTGATCCTGTTCGCCAAGTTCGTCGGCGTCGGCGTGACGGCCTTCCTGTTCGACGTGACGCGGCCGAAACTGCTGGAGATGCCCTGGTTCGAGGCACTCTATAATTTCGTGATGGCGCTGCGGGCCAAGGCCACCGCGCTGGTCGAGCCAATCAAGCGGCGCATTCGCGAGATGATTAGTGGCGACGGCGAGGGCTGGGCGGCGCGCACGCTGCGCGTGATCGCGCGCTTCCGCAAAAGCGTGCATCAGACCAGCAAGCCTCTTTGATCAAAACTTTCTATTCCGTCATCCTGAGGAGCGCGGAACGCGCGTCTCTAAGGATGCACGGCCCGGCCGGTGGCCGTCGATCCTTCGAGACGCGCGCAAGGGCGCGCTCCTCAGGATGACGGTTCGAAAGCGGCGCGCTGCGCTCAATGCAGATGCAGCAAGTGCGGCTGGAACAGGCCGAGCGCCGTCATCACGATGCCGGCGAGCGTCACCAGGCCGGAGACCCAGGCCAGCGCGATGATGCCCGTAATGATGGTTGCCGACGCCAGCACGATGGCGATCTGGAAGGCGGCGGAGGCAAGCTCGAAATGATGATATTTCGCGGTGGCCTCGTCGCGCTCATGCTCGGCGTGCTTGGCGCGTTCGGAGAGCTGCTCTGAACCCTCGCCGGTTTCCGGCTCCGAGCGGTAGCGCGCCGCGGTCTTCTGCCAATCGTCGATCTGCTTCTGCAGCGCGGCCCTGGCCGCCTCGTCGGTGGTGGTCGCGAGGTTCAGCTTGCCCTGTTCTGCCGCGATCTGCACCGTGGTACGGCGGATGCTCTTGGCCTGGAAGAAAGCCCACAGGTTGGAGGCCTCGACATTCTTGCTGATCGATTCGGTCTGGGCGCCCTTGCCGAGCGTTTCCGACAGCGCCAGGCACAGGGCGATCACGGCGATCAGGAGCGCGATCTTCTTGTTCTCGCCCGAGGCATGCTCGGCATGCTCCGCGTGCTCCATACTTTCATGTGCGCTCATGATTCCCCTCCGGATGAGACCGCGCCACGATTGCCGAATGCGGCGCACAAGGCAAGGGCCGAAGGGTTTTGGGTAACCGTCTGAAGATGAACGGCGCATGACGGCGGCCAAAGCCCGCGCTTTATTTTTTCAGAACCGAACGTTCAACCTCGGGGATGCGCGGAGCGATAGACTTCGAGCAGGCGCTCGCTGTCGATGCCGGTGTAGATTTGCGTGGTCGACAGCGAAGCGTGGCCGAGCAATTCCTGGATCGCGCGCAGATCGCCGCCGCGGCTCAGCAGATGCGTGGCGAAGGAATGCCGCAGCGCATGCGGCGTTGCGCTGTCGGGCAGGCCGAGCGCGCCGCGCAGCCGCTCCATGGTGAGCTGGATGATGCGCGGGCTCAAGGGGCCGCCGCGCGCGCCGACGAACATCGGCCCCGCGGGGCTGAGCTGATGCGGGCAGATCGCGGCATAGTCCGCGATCAATTGCAGCACGTTCTGCAGCACCGGCACCATGCGGGTCTTGTTGCCCTTGCCGGTCACCACGAGCACGTCGCCTTCGCCAGGTTTCGGCACGTCGCGGCGCTTCAGCCCCAGCGCCTCGGAGATGCGCAGGCCCGAACCATAGAGCAGCGCCATGACGGCGGCGTCGCGCACCAGGATCCAGGTCTCGCGGGTTTCGTCCGCGCGCTCGTCGGCGTCGGCAAAGCGTTTCGCCGCTTCCATGTGAATCGGCTTCGGCAGGCTCTTCGCCACCTTGGGCGCGCGGATCGCCGAGAGCGCGCCGACCTTGCCCTTGCCCTCGCGTTCCAGGAATCGTCCGAACGAGCGCAGGCCCGCCAGCGCCCGCATCAGCGACCGCCCGCCGATCTCCTCGGTCCGGCGCATCGCCATGAAGGCGCGCACATCGCTCGCCTCGAGCGCGGAAAATGCCTCAAGCGTCACCCGCGCGCCCCAGTGCCCGGCCAGGAAGGCGAGGCATTGGCGCACGTCCCGGGCATAGGCCTCAAGCGTCTTCGGCGACAGCCGCCGCTCCGCACGCAGATGCGACAGCCAGCGCGTCATCTCCTGCGTGATCGATGCATCGGCGCAGTCGAGCTCGAGTGGTTGGATGGGCTGATCGGTCCGGGCCATGTCCGTGTCTTAAGTCCGTGTCTTAAGGGCTATTGGCGCTGCTCATCTCCTGATTATATCGCACTGCCTTCGTTTACCGTTCGCTAAGACCGCGTAGCGGTGCTAGCCCGGCGCAAAGTTCGGATTCAATGGACCACACCACGCGCCACAACCCAGCCTCCGCATCGACGACACGTGTCGTCGACGTGCTGGTGCCTGTCGCGCTGAACCAGACTTATTCCTACCGCGTTCCGCGCGGCATGGAGCTTGCGCCGGGCGACGTGATCGGCGTTCCGCTCGGGCCGCGCGAGGTGGTCGCGGTGGTGTGGGCGGAAAATGCCAATCCGGATCCGCGGCTGCACAACCGGCTCAAGGACGTCAGCGAGAAGCTCGATGTTCCGCCGCTGAAACCGGAGCTGCGCCAGCTGGTCGACTGGGTCTCCAATTACACGCTGTCGGCACGCGGCATGGTGCTGCGGATGACGCTGCGGATGGGCGAAAATCTCGGGCCGGAGCGGATGCGGCTCGGCGTGCGGCTGGTCGGCGAGCCGCCGCGGCGCCTGACGCCGGCACGCCGGCGGGTGATCGAGGTGCTGTCGGACCGCTTGCTGCACGGCAAGTCGGAGGCGGCCCGGGAGGCCGGCGTCAGTTCCGGCGTGATCGACGGCCTGGTCGACGAAGGCACCCTGACGGTTGAGGCGATGCCGCCGCCGGCACCGCCGCCCGTTCCGGATCCCTCCTACGCGCAGCCGGATTTTTCGCGCGAGCAGCGCAGCGCCGTCGACGTGATGCGGACGCTGGCCGCGAGCGGCAGCTTTCACGTCGCGCTGCTCGACGGCGTCACCGGTTCCGGCAAGACCGAAGTCTATTTCGAGGCGATCGCCGAGAATATCCGCCGCGGCAAGCAGACGCTGATCCTGATGCCGGAGATCGCGCTGACCGGCCAGTTCCTCGATCGTTTCGCGCAGCGCTTCGGCGTGCGGCCGCTGGAGTGGCATTCGGAGCTGACGCCGCGCACGCGCGCGCGCAACTGGGCCGCGATCTCCGAGGGCAAGGCGCCGGTCGTGGTCGGCGCCCGCTCCGCGCTGTTCCTGCCCTATGCCGATCTCGGTCTCATCACCGTCGATGAGGAGCACGACCAGGCCTACAAACAGGACGACGGCGCGCATTATCACGCGCGCGACATGGCGGTGGTCCGCGCCCATATCGCAAAGATTCCGATCGTGCTGGCGTCGGCGACCCCGTCGGTCGAGAGCGAGGTCAATGCGCGCAAGGGGCGCTACCAGCGCGTGGCGCTGCCGTCGCGGTTCGGCGGCCAGCACATGCCGCATATCGAGGCGATCGACATGCGCCGCGCGCCGCCGCCGCGCGGCCGCTTCATTTCGCCGGTGCTGGCCGAGCAGATCGGCCATGCCATCGAGCGCCGCGAGCAGGCGCTGCTGTTCCTCAACCGCCGCGGTTACGCACCGCTGACGCTGTGCCGGGCCTGCGGCCACCGCTTCGCCTGCACCATCTGCGATGCATGGCTGGTTGATCACCGGTTCCGGCAGCGGCTGGTCTGTCATCATTGCGGCTTCTCGATGCCGCGCCCGAATATCTGCCCGCATTGCGCGGCCGAGGAATCGCTGGTCGCGGTCGGGCCCGGCGTCGAGCGCCTGCAGGAGGAGGCCGCCCACATCTTCCCCGAGGCACGGACGATGGTGCTGTCGAGCGATCTCATCACCTCGATCGAGACCATGCGCAGCGAGCTCAACGAGATCGCCGAGGGCCGCGTCGACATCATCATCGGCACCCAGCTGGTGGCGAAGGGCCACAACTTCCCGCGGCTCAATCTGGTCGGCGTCATCGACGCCGATCTCGGCCTGAGCAATGGCGATCCGCGCGCCGCCGAGCGGACGTTCCAGCTGCTGAACCAGGTGGTCGGCCGCGCGGGCCGCGAGCAGGGCCGCGGCGTCGGCTTTCTGCAGACCCATCAGCCGGAGCATCCGGTGATCAAGGCCCTGATCGCCAATGACCGCGAGGCGTTCTATGCCAGCGAGATCGAGATTCGCGAGCGCACCGGCTACCCGCCGTTCGGCCGGCTGGCGAGCCTGATCGTCTCCGCCGGCGACCGTCCGACCGCGGAAGGCTTCGCCCGCAAGCTCGCCGCGGTGGCGCCGCTCGATGAGCGGATCCAGGTGCTCGGCCCCGCCGAGGCGCCGCTCGCCGTCATCAAGGGCCGCTATCGCTTCCGCCTGCTGGTGAAGTCGCTGCGCAATGTCGATCTGTCGCAATATCTGCGCGAATGGCTGGAATCCGGTCCCAAGACCAAGGGCAATCTGAAGCTCGAGGTCGACGTCGATCCGCAGAGCTTTTTGTAAGCAGCTTCAATCTTGACCGTCATTTGCGAGGAGCGAAAGCGACGAAGCAATCCATCGCTCCGCGCATGCGGGTCCATGGATTGCTTCGCGGAGCCTGTCATCCGGCGGCGCTTCGCGCCGACCGGGTGGCTCGCAATGACGCAGGCTGGCGGCCGCAGCCCGCAAAAGAAAAAGCCTGCCGTCATTTGCGACGGCAGGCCATTTTTTGGCGCGAAGCAGGCCTCGCGGCCGTTACGCAACGCAACGCTTACTGAAGGCGCTTACGAGACGACCTCAGCGGTGACGCGGCCGACGCCGGCACCGGTCAGGCCGATGGCGCGTGCTGCGCCGGTGGAGAGGTCGAGCACGCGGCCGCGGATGAACGGGCCACGATCGTTGATGGTGACGACGACGCTGCGGCCGCCATGGGTGACGCGGAGCCTGGTGCCGAACGGCAGCGAGCGGTGGGCCGCGGTCATGGCGTTCTGGTTGAAGCGCTGGCCGGAAGCGGTGCGGCTGCCCGACTCATTGCCGTAGAAGGAGGCCATCCCCGAGAACGAGTGGCCGCCGGACGGCTGGATCGATGCATTGGCGTCGCGCCAGGACGAGCCTTCGGCGCGGGCGTGGTGATGATGGTGGTGGCGATGATGGTGGTGCCGGGACTTCGCGGACGCCTCGGTCACGCTGCCCCCGACCAGAATAGTTGCGGCTACAAAAGCAAGCGCCGTACGCGAGCGGGTTACGTTGCCCGCCGCCTTCTTGATATTCAGCATTGATAAGACCCTCAGACAGTATTGCCGCTAACGCGGCAAGTGGAACCCCCGTCCCTTCGTTGACCAAGGCCGTTTGGTTTCCCAATGAGGCACGAATTGGGCAGTAAATCCGGATTATCTCGTGCTGAAATATCTTGTTACCGCCTTGGGGTAGTCAATCGATGTTCAGTAATCTTGCTGTTTAACCAATTTTTAACGACCAATATACTTGCCAATACTGATTATCGAGGCGACGGTAAGTTTTCGGTAAGTAATCGCTAAATGAAACAGCAGCCGGCCAGGAGTTCCCTGCGCGCTCGGCCATAGGCCCATGCAAATTTCGATGGAACAAAATCGCGGCGGCGCGAATCGGGTTCGGCGCGCCGCATTTCCGCGCGCCAAATTTTCCGGTTCGGCCACCGGCTGCGGTCGGCAAAAAGCGCATGCGACAAGGCGGCACTCACGATGCCGTCATGTTGCACCTGCGCGATTGCTATGTTAGCAAAGCCGCGATTTTAACGGTCCCGGCACGTCCTGTGCCGGTCGAAAATCGAAGTCCCGCTTGAATTCCAAGGGCTTGGATCGCTAGGCGCTGCTTTGGTGGCGACGGTTTTTCCCTTGCGAATTTGACAGCAAAAAAGAGCGAGCTCGTGGCTGCTGAAGATCCGTCCGTTTCGGGAGTGTCCGGTCGTTATGCAACGGCCCTGTTCGAGTTGGCGCGCGACGAGCAATCCGTCGATCAAGTCCGGGCCGACCTCGACAAGTTCGAGGCCTTGCTCAACGAGAGCGCCGATCTCAAGCGCCTCGTCCGCAGCCCGGTGTTCGCCGCCGACGCCCAGCTGAAGGCGCTGACCGCGGTGCTCGACAAGGCCGGCATCTCGGGCACGTCGGCCAAATTTCTCAAGGTGCTCACCGCCAATCGCCGGCTGTTCGCCGTTGCCGATGTGATCCGCGCCTATCGCGCGCTGGTGGCGAAGTTCAAGGGCGAGGCGACTGCGGAAGTCACCGTCGCCGAGCAGCTCAGTGACAAGAATCTCGACGCGCTGAAGGCCGCACTGAAATCAGTGACGGGCAAGGACGTCGCGCTCAACGTGAAGGTCGATCCCTCCATTATTGGTGGCCTGGTGGTCAAGCTCGGCAGCCGCATGGTGGATAGTTCGCTTCGCACCAAACTCAATTCGATCAAGAACGCGATGAAAGAGGCAGGCTGATGGACATCCGCGCCGCAGAAATTTCTGCGATCCTCAAGGACCAGATCAAGAATTTCGGCCAGGAAGCCGAGGTCACCGAAGTTGGCCAGGTGCTGTCGGTCGGTGACGGTATCGCCCGCGTCTACGGTCTCGACAACGTTCAGGCCGGTGAAATGGTCGAGTTCGAGAACGGCACGCGCGGCATGGCGCTCAACCTCGAAACCGACAACGTCGGTATCGTGATTTTCGGCGCCGACCGCGAGATCAAGGAAGGCCAGACCGTCAAGCGCACCCGCGCGATCGTGGACGCGCCGGTCGGCAAGGGCCTGCTCGGCCGCGTCGTCGACGCGCTCGGCAACCCGATCGACGGCAAGGGCCCGATCCAGGCCACCGAACGCAAGCGCGTCGACGTCAAGGCGCCCGGCATCATTCCGCGCAAGTCGGTGAACGAGCCGATGGCCACCGGCCTCAAGGCGATCGATGCGCTAATCCCGATCGGCCGCGGCCAGCGCGAGCTGATCATCGGCGACCGCCAGACCGGCAAGACCGCGATCGCGCTCGACACCATCCTGAACCAGAAGCCGCTCAACGCCCAGCCGGACGAGAACCTCAAGCTGTATTGCGTCTACGTCGCAATCGGGCAGAAGCGCTCCACCGTCGCGCAGTTCGTCAAGGTGCTCGAAGAGCAGGGCGCGCTGGAATACTCGATCATCGTCGCGGCCACCGCGTCCGATCCGGCGCCGATGCAGTACATCGCGCCGTTCACCGCCTGCACCATGGGCGAGTACTTCCGCGACAACGGCATGCACGCCGTGATCATCTATGACGACTTGTCCAAGCAGGCCGTCGCCTATCGCCAGATGTCGCTGCTGCTGCGCCGCCCGCCGGGCCGCGAAGCCTATCCGGGCGACGTGTTCTACCTGCATTCCCGCCTGCTCGAGCGCGCCGCCAAGCTCAACAAGGAGCATGGCTTGGGCTCGCTGACGGCGCTGCCGGTCATCGAAACCCAGGCCAACGACGTGTCGGCCTACATTCCGACCAACGTGATTTCGATCACCGACGGCCAGATCTTCCTGGAAACCGATCTGTTCTTCCAGGGTATCCGTCCCGCCGTGAACGTCGGTCTGTCGGTGTCGCGCGTCGGTTCGTCGGCGCAGACCAAGGCGACCAAGAAGGTCGCCGGCAAGATCAAGGGTGAGCTCGCGCAGTACCGCGAAATGGCGGCGTTCGCGCAGTTCGGTTCGGACCTTGACGCTTCGACCCAGCGCCTGCTCAACCGCGGCTCGCGTCTGACCGAACTTCTGAAGCAGCCGCAATTCTCGCCGCTGAAGATGGAAGAGCAGGTCTGCGTGATCTGGGCCGGCACCAACGGCTATCTCGATCCGCTGCCGCTCAACAAGGTGAAGGCGTTCGAGGACGGTCTGCTGTCGCTGCTACGCGGCAAGAACGCCGACATCCTCGATGCGATCCGCACCAGCCGCGATCTGTCCGACGACACCGCCGCCAAGCTCAAGACGGCCGTCGAGGGCTTCGCCAAGACGTTTGCATAACGAATGGGGCGTCGCCCGGCTCGCCGCCGGGCGTGACGAACGGAGGCTTGCGATCTGACCATTGTGGTCGGATCGCCGGGGTGAACGAAGAATGGCGTCACTAAAAGACATGCGGGTCCGCATCGCCTCGACCAAGGCGACGCAGAAGATCACCAAGGCTATGCAGATGGTCGCAGCCTCGAAGCTGCGCCGCGCGCAGAACGCCGCCGAAGCGGCGCGGCCCTATGCCACCAAGATGGATGCGGTGATTTCCAACATCGCCGCGGCAGCCAACGGCACGCCCGGCGCGCCGGCGCTGCTCGCCGGCACCGGCAACGATCAGGTGCACCTGCTTCTGGTCTGCACCGGCGAGCGCGGCCTGTCCGGCGCGTTCAACTCCGCCATCGTGCGCCTGGCGCGCGAACGGGCGAACGCGCTGCTCGCGCAGGGCAAGGAAGTGAAGTTCTTCTGCGTTGGCCGCAAGGGTTACGAGCAGCTGCGGCGGACCTTCGAGAAGCGCATCGTAGAGCATCTCGACCTGCGTTCGGTGCGCCAGATCGGCTTCGTCAATGCCGAGGATATCGCCCAGAAGGTGCTGGCGCGGTTCGAGGCCGGCGAGTTCGATGTCTGCACGCTGTTCTACTCGCGCTTCCAGTCGGTGATCGCGCAGATCCCGACCGCGCAGCAGATCATCCCGCTGGAGGTGGCTGCGCCCGCGGCCAATGCGGCGCCCTCCACGTCCTACGAATACGAGCCTGAGGAAGACCAGATCCTCGGCAGCCTGTTGCCGCGCAACCTCGCGGTGCAGATCTTCCGCGCGCTGCTGGAGAACAACGCCTCGTTCTATGGCGCGCAGATGAGCGCGATGGACAGCGCGACCCGCAATGCCGGCGAGATGATTCGCAAGCAAACCCTGATTTACAACAGAACCCGTCAGGCCCAGATCACGAAGGAGCTGATCGAGATCATCTCCGGCGCTGAGGCGGTCTAAGGCAGATTTCGAAGGAGAACAGTCCATGGCTACAGCAGCCAACCAGATCGGTCGCGTTACCCAGGTCACGGGCGCCGTGGTCGACGTGCAGTTCGAAGGCCACCTTCCGGCGATTCTGAACGCGCTCGAGACCAAGAACGGCGGCAACCGCCTGGTGCTCGAAGTCGCGCAGCATCTCGGCGAATCGACCGTCCGCACCATCGCGATGGACATTACCGAGGGCCTCGTGCGCGGCCAGGAAGTGACCGACACCGGCGAACCGATCCGGGTGCCGGTCGGCGAAGGCACGCTCGGCCGCATCATCAACGTCATCGGCGAGCCGATCGATGAAGCAGGCCCGATCAAGTCCGACGGCCTGCGCGCCATCCATCAGGAAGCGCCGACCTATACCGACCAGTCGACCGAAGCCGAAATTCTCGTCACCGGCATCAAGGTCGTCGACCTTCTTGCTCCGTATGCGAAGGGCGGCAAGATCGGCCTGTTCGGCGGCGCCGGCGTCGGCAAGACCGTGCTGATTCAGGAGCTCATCAACAACGTCGCGAAGGCGCACGGTGGTTACTCGGTGTTCGCCGGCGTCGGCGAGCGCACCCGCGAAGGCAATGACCTCTATCACGAGTTCATCGAATCGAAGGTCAACGCCGATCCGCACAATCCGGATCCGAGCGTGAAGTCGAAGTGCGCGCTGGTGTTCGGCCAGATGAACGAGCCGCCGGGCGCCCGCGCCCGCGTCGGTCTGACCGGTCTCACCGTTGCCGAGCACTTCCGCGACCAGGGCCAGGACGTGCTGTTCTTCGTCGACAACATCTTCCGTTTCACCCAGGCCGGCTCGGAAGTGTCGGCGCTGCTCGGCCGTATTCCTTCGGCGGTGGGTTATCAGCCGACGCTCGCCACCGACATGGGCGCGCTGCAGGAGCGCATCACCACCACCCAGAAGGGCTCGATCACCTCGGTGCAGGCGATCTACGTGCCGGCCGACGACTTGACCGACCCGGCGCCCGCCACCTCGTTCGCGCACTTGGACGCCACCACGGTGCTGTCGCGCGCGATCTCGGAAAAGGGCATCTATCCGGCGGTGGATCCGCTCGACTCGACCTCGCGCATGCTGTCGGCGCTCGTCGTCGGTGACGAGCACTACAACACCGCGCGCATGGTCCAGCAGATCCTGCAACGCTACAAGTCGCTGCAGGACATCATCGCCATTCTCGGCATGGACGAATTGTCGGAAGAGGACAAGCTGACGGTCGCCCGCGCCCGCAAGGTCGAGCGCTTCCTGTCGCAGCCGTTCCACGTCGCCGAAGTGTTCACCGGCTCCCCCGGCAAGTTCGTCGACCTCGCCGACACCATCAAGGGCTTCCGCGATCTCTGCCAGGGCAAGTACGACCATCTGCCGGAAGCGGCGTTCTACATGGTCGGCACCATCGAAGAAGCCGTCGAGAAGGGCAAGAAGCTGGCGGCCGAAGCCGCTTAAGCTTTGGGATGTCGTCATCGCCGGACTTGATCCGGCGATCCATCGCACGAGCAGTATTTTGATTGATGGACCCGCGGGTGACAGCGCAAAGAACGGAAAGACCATGGCCACCTTCCACTTCGATCTCGTCTCTCCCGAAAAGCTCGCCTTCTCCGGCGAGGTCGATCAGGTTGACGTCCCCGGCGTGGAGGGTGATTTCGGTGTGCTCGCCGGACACGCTCCGGTCATCGCCACGGTTCGTCCGGGCATCCTGACGATCACGACCGCCGGCAAGCGCGAGAAGGTGATCGTGCTCGGCGGCCTTGCCGAGGTGTCGGACAAGGGCCTCACCGTGCTCGCCGACGTCGCGACCGCGCTTGCGGACATCGATCGCGCGAAATTCGCCGAGACGATCAACGAGATGCAGGAGAAGCTCGCCGAGAAGGAGGGCTCCGAGCTCGACCACGCGATCGAGCGGCTCGACCACTTCAAGAGCATCCAGCAAGAGCTCAACACGACGGCTATGCACTAAGGCGCGGTTGCCGACCGGCGATCGCGCCGCCATGTCGAGTGAGCCGACCCCTTAGTGGAATAGCTCACACTTTTTCTATCATAGCCTGAGAAGGCTTGAATAATTCAACGCTCGCCACGCCCTGGCGAGCGTTTCAATGCTTGTTGCGCGCGGGATCGTCTGGCGGCATTCTCCCCGGCATATCTGGGTTCGGGGGCCGCTACTCATGAAGCGCAAGGTCGCAGCGATCCTCGCGGCCGATATCGCAGGTCAGAGCCGATTGGTTGCCGACGATGAGGAAGAGACGCTGCGGCGGCTCGCCTCTTCTCGACAAGTCCGCTTCTTCGCGGTCGGCCCGAACGAACGACCTGCAAATATGTGAAGCAGCTTGCAGCAAGGATCGTGCACAAATGACAAGCTGCAGCGCGATGACGATTTGGCCCGACCGCATCGCGATTTCATTCCTGACATAACGGACAAGCTGCCGTGCTGACCTTCACCACCGATGCTCTCCGCCCCCAGGACCGTTTCGAGCACTGGTGCGAGGTGCGCGGCAAGAGCCTGTTCGGGGTCACGATCGAGCTCGAGCGCGACAAGAGAGCCGATTTCCGCGGACACTTCTCGGCGACGCCGGTGGGCAGTGCCGTGCTGGCGCAAATGTCGGCTTCCTCCTACCGCGTCAGCCGGACCGCATCCGACATCGCGCGCGTTCCGAGCAACAGCCTGCATCTCGCCTGGCAGGTGCGCGGCCCCGGCCACATGAATATCGGTCGCGATCGTGTCCAGTTCGTGCGCAACGGCGACCTGGTGTTCGGCCATTCCAATCTTCCGTTTGCCTCGACACCCGAACGGACCGACGGCTTTGACTTCTTCAGCCTCAAGATCCCGGTCACCGACGAGCTCGTGCTCGGCGCGCGGATCGAGGATGCGCCGCCGGTCGCGCTGGCGCGTGATGCGAGCCTGACCCGGCTTGTCGGCGCCATGTTCCGCTCGATGACGCGAGATCTCGCGCAAGCCGGGCAGTTCGCCGACGACGTTGCGCATATGGTGCGCCTGGCGCTGCTCGCGCGCGGACGCGTGCGGCCACGCCAGGACGAAATCCGTGCCGCGCTGCATGCGGGCTACCTTCATGCCGCCCGCGAAATTCTGTTCCGCGACCTGCATCGCGCCTCGCTCACGCCGGCCGCGGTTGCCGCCGAGCTCGGCATCTCACTGCGGCAATTGCATGCGCTGTTCGAGCCGACCGGCCTGTCATTTGCGCGGACGCTGACGGCGGCAAGGTTGAAGGCGGCGAGGCGCGCGCTCTACGCCATACGGGAGCGCAGCATCGACGAGATCGCGTTCTCGTGCGGCTTCGACAGCATCGCGACCTTCTATCGCGTCTTCCGTTCGACCTACGGCATGACACCGGGCGACGCGCGGCGCATACCGCCGCAGGATCAGCCGGCGAATTCCGCGAACCGGGTCGCGACCGCGCGATAGACGTCGCGGCGGAACGGCACCACGAGATCGGCGACGCGGTCGAGGCGCTCCCAGCGCCATTGATTGAATTCGGCGGGCTGGCCGTTGCGCGGCGTCAATGGATCGATCTCCTCGTCGCGTCCGGTGAAGCGCAGCGCAAACCATTTCTGCCGCTGGCCGCGGAACTTGGCGAGCCGGTGCGATGCCGGCCCGTCATAGGCGGGGAATTCGTAGGTCATCCAGTCGGTCTCGCTGAGATAGTCGGCGTTGACCGCCCCGGTCTCCTCCCACAATTCGCGCATCACGGCCTGGCGCGGATCCTCGCCGGCGTCGATGCCGCCCTGCGGCATCTGCCATTCGAGGCCGGGCAGCACGATCTCCGGACCGTCGTCCTTGATCCGGTGGCCGATCAGCACGCGTCCGTCGGCGTTGAACAGCGCGATGCCCACATTGGGGCGATAGGGCTTATCTGATGACATTCAGTGGGTACGTCGCGCGTTGACCCGGTCGGCTACTTGGCCGCCAGACCGGCAAATTCCTTCACGACGCGCTCATAGACCGGACGCTTGAACGGCACAATCAGCCCCGGCAGATTCTTCATCGGCTCCCAGCGCCAGGTGATGAACTCGGCCTTGTGGCCTCCGCCCGGATTGGCGACGTTGATCTCGTTCTCATCGCCGGTGAAGCGCAGCGCGAACCATTTTTGCCGCTGTCCGCGATAGCGGCCCTTCCAGGCGCGGCCGGCGACGGTGCGCGGGATATCATAGATCAGCCAGTCCGAGACCTCGCCGAGCTTCTCCACGGACTTGATGCTGGTCTCCTCATAGAGCTCGCGCCGCGCCGCCTGAAACGTATCCTCGCCGGGATCGACGCCGCCTTGCGGCATCTGCCAGACATGCGCGTCGTCGACATGCTCGATGCCGCCCGCGCGGCGTCCGATGAAGACCAGCCCCGCAGTATTCAGCAGCATGATGCCGACGCAGGTTCGATAGGGCAGGTCTTCATAACGTGCCATGCTGCCGCTACCTCGCACATTTTCTGGAGCCGCCCGACCCGGCCCCCCCGGCAAGGTCTCGAGCTGCTCCAACGGATTGAATCTTTAGCCCGATTTTGATTTCAGCATCGCCGTTGTCAATGGCACAAGCATAATGCCCTTGGAGTCCAGTGTCTTGAGCCAGGCGCCGAGCCGCTCGATCGAGACCGGCAACGCCGAGGCGACGCCCACCGCTGCGCCGCGTTCCTTGGCGATGGTTTCCAGCTTGACCAGGGCGCGGTCGATTTCCGCCGACGTCGGCACCGCGTCGATGGCGAAATCGGCCTTGGCGAACGGCAATGCCTGCCCCGCGGAAAGGTTCTGCGCGACGCTACGCGGGGTGGAACCGTCGTCGAAATAGCTCAGGCCGCGCTTTGCCGCTTCGCGGACGATGGGCTGCATCACGGGATCGGCCGCAACGAACCGGCCTCCCATGAAATTGGCGATCCCGGCATAGCCCTGCAGGCGGCTGAGGTGCCAATAGAAGCGGTCGAGGTTCTGCTCGCTGCTCAGCGTGGTCAGCAGGGTTTGCGGCCCGGGATCATTGTCGGGATAGTCGAACGGCTCCATCGGGATCTGCAGCAGGATCTCGTGACGCTGGGTCCGGGCACGTTCCGCAAGCTTGCCCGGATCGGAGCCATAGGGCGTGAAGGCCAGCGTCACCGCCGGCGGCAGCTTCATGATGGCGTCGGTGGTCTTGGCGGCGCCGACGCCGAGGCCGGCGACCACGATGGCGACCACGGGCATCCGGGCGGCCTTGGCGCGGTCAGCCTCGGCCGCGTAGACCGTGAACGGCTTCAGGCCGTCGGCGATCACCGGGATCATGCCGTAGCGTGACTTTTCCAGCAGGCGCGGATCGATGCCGGTCATCGCAAGTGGCGGCGTATCGCCGTCGGCCTTGTCGGCCGGATCGCCGGCGCCGATCACCACGTCTTGGCGCTTGCCGCTGGAGCCGTCGATGATGGTGACGGTTCTCGCGTCGCTGGCTGCGGCCGGGGCCTTGGCGGCGGATTTGGCCGCCGGTTCGGCCGCCGCCTGGGCGGCTGGAGCGTGCTTGTCGTCGTCGGCGGCGGGCGGGGGATTGCGCAGCGTGACACGGGCGATCGGCTCGCCCCCGAGCGGGTTGTCGTTGAACAGCGCGATGCCGACAAAGCCGACCAGCACGAGCCCGAGCAGCACGGCGAGCGCCTGCATCGCCGTGAATGGCAGGCGAAACCGGCGCGTCCTGCCCACGGTCGTCTGCCCAAGCGGCGTGCTCAGTTCGTCGGCCGCTTCTGCCATGACCCTCCCCGAATCAACAGCGCGAACGATAGCACGATGCGGTGCAATCCCGCGCGTGCCGGCCTGCCCGGCAAAGCACGGTTACGGGCGGACACCGAAAGCAGAAAGGGCGGCCCGCGGGCCGCCCTGTTCGCCGAATCGATCGGATTAAATCAGTTCGCGGCCTTGTTGCCCGGCTTGTCGACCGCGGCCTTGTCGCGCGCGGCCTCCGGCGCCGCTGGCGCGCTCGAGGTCGACTTGATGCCGTGCAGCAGGTCGTCGGCCATCTTCAGCGCCTTGTCGTCCTTGGCGTCCGGCGGGACGTAGGACTGCGAGCCGGTCTTCTCGTCGCCGTCGTTCTTCAGATGGCCGCGCAGCGAAGCTTCGCCCTTGGTGTCGGTGCGCGCCTTCAGCTCTTCCGGCACGTCCTGCAGCACCTCGATGTCGGGCACGATGCCCTTGGCCTGGATCGACTTGCCCGACGGCGTGTAGTAGCGCGCGGTGGTCAGGCGCAGCGCGCCATTGCCCGAGCCGAGCGGGATGATGGTCTGCACCGAGCCCTTGCCGAACGAACGGGTGCCGACCAGCGTCGCCCGCTTGTGGTCCTGCAGCGCGCCGGCGACGATTTCGGAGGCCGATGCCGAGCCGCCGTTGATCAGCACGATCACCGGCTTGCCCTTGGTCAGGTCGCCCGGATGGGCGGCGCGGCGCTGGGTTTCCTCGGCGTTGCGGCCGCGGGTCGAGACGATCTCGCCACGCTCCAGGAAGGAGTCGGACACCGTGACCGCTTCTTCGAGCAGGCCGCCGGGGTTGTTGCGGAGATCGATGACGTAGCCCTTCAGCTTGTCGCCGATCTGGCCCTGCAGATTGGTGATCTCCTTCTTCAGGCCTTCGGTGGTCTGCTCGTTGAAGGTGGTGATGCGGATATAGGCGATGTCATCGGCCTCGACGCGCGCACGCACCGAGCGGACGCGGATGTTGTCGCGCACCAGCGTGACGTCGATCGGATTGTCCTGGCCCTTGCGGATGATCTTGAGCTTGATCTTGGTGTTGACCGGACCGCGCATCTTCTCGACGGCCTGGTTCAGCGTCAGACCCTGCACCGCCTCGTCGTCGAGGGTCGTGATGATGTCGTTGGCCATGATGCCGGCCTTCGAGGCCGGGGTGTCGTCGATCGGCGAGACGACCTTGATCAGGCCGTCTTCCATCGTGACCTCGATGCCGAGGCCGCCGAACTCGCCGCGGGTCTGCACCTGCATGTCGCGGAAGCTCTTGGCGTCCATGTAGCTCGAGTGCGGGTCGAGGCCGGTCAGCATGCCGGAGATCGCGGATTCGACCAGCTTGCTGTCATCGGGCTTCTCGACATAGTCGCTGCGCACCCGCTCGAACACGTCGCCGAACAGATTGAGCTGGCGATAGGTGTCCGACGTCGCGGCGCGCGCGCTCGATCCCATCAGCACAGCGCGGGGCTGCGTAACGAAAAGCGTCAGGGCCGCGCCGGTGGCGGCGCTAAGGAGAATTACCGAAGTCTTGCGCATCATCCGCGAACCTTTTCGCCTTCATTTGCGGCCCACCATGGACCTGGATCGATTGGAGTGCCGTCTTTCCGGAACTCGACATAGAGCACTGGCTGGCTCGCATTTGTCGCGAGAATGGATGCAACTTGGGACGTCGACCCCATGGTCGCAACCGGCTCCCCCGTAAGTACAAACTGGCCGATGTTTACCGAAATACGCTCCATCCCGGCGATCAGGACATGATACCCGCCCCCGGCATTGAGGATCAAGAGTTGTCCATAGCTACGGAAAGGACCAGCGTAAACAACCCAGCCGTCACACGGGGTTGTGACCTGCGCGCCCGGCTTGGCTGCCAAAGAAATGCCTTTTTGTACGCCCCCCGCGCCGTCGGAACCGCCAAATTCGCGAATCTTGGTACCGTTCACGGGATAGGAGAACAGGCCCTTGGCCGAGGCGAAAGCGACCGCCGGGCTCATGCGGGCCGGGTCCTTGAGCGCCCCCAGATTCGGCTTGCCGTTAACCGTCGCCGGCGCTCCCTGGAGGCTGGCGGTGGCGGCGGCCTTGGCCGCGCTCTTGAGATCCTGCTCCATCTTGGCGATCAGGGTCTGCAGATTGTCGGCCTGCTTCGACAGCGCGATGGCACGGGCGCCTTCGGCCTCCATGTCCTTTTCGGCCGCGCTCTGCTGCCGTTGCCGTTCGTCGACCAGCGCCGCCAGCCGGGTCTGGTCTTCCTTCAGCTTGTCGCGGTCGGCCGCCAGCGCATCGCGTTCGGTCGAGATGGTCTTGCGCAGCGCCACCAGCTCGCCGAGATCGGCCGCAAGCTTCTCGGCGCGGACGCGCAACTCCGGCACCACGGCGCCGAGCAGCATTGCGGTGCGCAGCGATTGCAGCGCGTCCTCGGGCCGCACCAGCAGCGCCGGCGGCGTGCGTCGCCCGGCGCGCTGCAGCGCGGCCAGCACCTCGATCACCTCGGAGCGGCGTGAATCGAGCGAGGCGCGGATTTCGCGCTCACGGCCGTCGAGCGGCTGCAGGCGTGCCTCGGCGTCAGCGATCCGCGTCTCGACGCCGCGGACCTGGCCGGCAATATCGATCAGCTGCTGATTGAGCTTGCTGCGGTCCTGGCCGATCGCGGCGATGTCGGCCTTCAGCTTCTCCTGCAGCTCGGTCGCCTTGCGCTGCTGCTCGCGCGCGGCCTCGAGTTCCTGTTCGCGCTGCTTGATCGCATCGGGCGATGGCTCCGCGGTTGCGGCCTGCTGCGCCGGCGGCGCGGATTGCTGCGCTGGTGGTGTCGCTTGCGCGTGCGCCGCGGCCAGCGGATAGGCGGCGAACATCGCGATCGACAGCGGCAGCGATGCCGGCAGCCGGCGGCGGCGCGCGGTGCCGGCATACGAAGCCGAATACGAAGCTGTGTCCCGCTTGTGCTGCATTCGCGTGAGTTCAGTGGTTTCGACTGTCCGTCACCACGCCTTACGCGCGATGATAGGGGTGGCCGGCCAAAATGGTTGCGGCGCGATAAATCTGTTCCAGAAGCATGACGCGGACCATTTGATGCGGCCAGGTCGCGGAGCCGAATGCAATTCGCAACAAAGCCTTGCGCTGCAATTCAGGCGAAAGTCCGTCTGCGCCGCCGATCACGAAGACAGTATGTGCTGTTCCCTCGTCGCGCCAGCGGCCGAGCTGCCGGGCAAAGGTCGCACTGTCGATGCTCTTGCCGCGTTCGTCGAGGGCGACCAGCGCGTGCTTCTCAGGCAGCAATGCGGAGATCGCCGCAGCCTCCTCGGCAATGCGCGCGGCGGTGTCGCGCGCGCGGCTTTCCGCGATCTCGTGGATCTCGAGGCCGCGAAACCCGAGCTTGCGGCCGATATCCTCGAAGCGCTCGCGGTAACGCTCGGCGAGCTCCCGTTCAGGGCCCTGTTTCAGACGGCCGATGCAGATCACGACAAGGCGCATCAACGCAGACTAGCTGCGCTGCAGCCGATTCGCATCGGCCTCGAACCCCCTTAGACCGCCGCGACCGCCGGGTTCTGAGTCCACAACCGCTCGAGGTTGTAGAACTCGCGCACCTCAGGCCTGAACACGTGCACGATCACCTCGCCGGAATCGATCAGCACCCAGTCGCAATTGGGCAAGCCCTCGACATGGATGTTCTTGACCCCGTTCTCCTTGAGGCTCTTCGTCACATTTTCCGCGATCGCGCCAACGTGCCGGTTAACCCGGCCGGTGGTGACGATCATGTAGTCGGAATATGCGGATTTGCCCCGAAGGTCGATGGTGACCGTCTCTTCCGCCTTCATGTCCTCGAGGCGGGAGAGGATCAGGCTCAGCGTCTTGTTGGCATCCGGTTTGTCGGCGTCCGGTTGCGCCTGCAAGGCCGCGGTTTTCGTCGATGTTTTACGCGCAGTCTTTGGAACCTTGGGTAAAACAGACTTTGACAATACAGATGTGGCCAGGGACCATTCCTTTCACTGTATCGCGGGTGCCGAATCCTCGGCCCCACGCGCCATACTACGCATGTGGGGTTAATGGTTTCAATATTCCAGTAACCCTTTTGCGCTTCATGCCGTTCTCCAGCTCCCGTCCGGGTTCCGAAGTCCGGTCGAAGACAGATTGGATTTCATTCCTGTCAGGAACACCCATGCCGGCGCCTGCTGGTCGGCCAGCCGTGTCGCCTGATTTTCGGGCATGCGATAGCGCGCGAGCGCCTGCGCCGCCGGTGCGGCAAGGGCGCGGAAGCTTTGGGGCGGACGGTCGATCACGGCAATCGGGACATCGGACGCGATGCGCCGCCAATCTTTCCAGCGATGAAATTGCGCGAGATTGTCAGCGCCCATGATCCAGACGAAGTGCACGCCGGAGACACGGCGGCGCAAGTGGATGATCGTGTCCACAGTGTAGCTGACGCCAATGACAGCTTCGAGACAGCTGATGTCGATGCGCGGATCATCGGCAACGCGGCGCGCGGCCTCGGCGCGCTCGGCAAGCGCATGCAGGCCGTCATGGTTCTTCAGCGGGTTGCCCGGCGTCAGCAGCCACCACACGCGGTCGAGCTGCAGGCGCTTGAGCGCAAACAGGCTGATGGCGCGATGCGCGGCGTGCGGCGGATTGAACGAGCCGCCAAGCAGCCCGATGCGCATGCCGTTGGTATAGAACGGAAGCGCCTGGGCTGCGGATAACGACACGCTCGATGCTTGCTGCAATGGCTTACCGTGCGCGTGCGACAATGATCACGGCCGCGTCTGCCCGGTGCCGTGGACGCGGTACTTGAAGCTCGTCAGCTGCTCGGCGCCAACAGGCCCGCGGGCGTGGAATTTGCCGGTAGCAATTCCGATCTCAGCGCCGAAGCCGAACTCGCCGCCGTCGGCGAACTGGGTCGAGGCGTTGTGCAGCACGATCGCCGAATCGACTTCGTTGAGAAACCTTTGCGCGGCAGTGGCATCCTCCGTCACGATCGCATCGGTGTGATGCGAGCCGTGATTTTGAATATGCGTAATCGCTTCATCGAGACCGTCGACGATCCTCGCCGAGATGATCGCGTCCTCGTATTCGGTGTCCCAGTCCTCGTCGGATGCGGGCTTCACCCTGGCATCGACGCCCTGCACGGCGTCGTCGCCGCGCACCTCGCAACCGGCATCGATCAACAGCTCGACCAGCGGTTTCAGCTGCGTCGCGGCAGCGTTGCGATCGACCAGCAGGGTCTCGACGGCGCCGCAGACGCCGGGACGGCGCATCTTGGCGTTCAGCACGACCGCCTTGGCCATATCGAGCCTGGCGCTGGCATCGACGTAGATGTGGTTGACGCCCTCGAGATGCGCGAACACCGGAACGCGTGCCTCCGCCTCGACGCGTGCGACGAGACTCTTGCCGCCGCGCGGTACGATCACATCGATGCCGCCGTTCAATCCCGTCAGCATCAGGCCGACGGCCGCACGGTCACGGGTCGGCACCAGGGTAATCGCGGCCTCGGGCAGGCCGGCTTCACGCAGGCCCTGCACGAGGCAATCATGGATCGCACGGCAGGAGCGGAAACTGTCCGAGCCGCCGCGCAGGATCACGGCGTTGCCGGACTTCAAGCACAGCACACCAGCGTCGGCGGCGACGTTGGGGCGGCTCTCGAAGATCACGCCGATGACGCCGAGCGGCACGCGGACGCGTTCGATGGTCATGCCGTTCGGCCGCTGCCAGCTTTCGGTGACGGCGCCGACCGGATCGATGATCTCGCGCACGGTCGCAACGCCATCGGCCATGCCGGCAACGCGCGCCTGGGTCAGCGTCAGGCGGTCGACGAAGGCGGAGGTCATGCCGCTCGCGCGCGCCTCGGCAACATCCTCGGCATTGGCGGCGAGGATGGCCGGCGCGTCGGCGCGGATCGCGCGCTCGATCGCGGCGAGCGCCCGGTCCTTCTGCTCCGGCGGCGCCAGCGCCAGCACGCGCGCCGCGGCGCGCGCCTTGGCGGCGAGGTCGGTCATCAGGGCAGTAAGATCGGCGTTGCCGTCGATCGCCTTCAGGGGGGCGCTCATGAAACTACCAGCTTTGGACTAAGGCCATGTTCTAGCATGGCAATTGAAGGGTGGCGAGGCGCGGAACCGGCATGGCAGGTGGGCGGCAGGCCGCCTCGCTCGGCCAATGGCCTATCCAGTGGCTTATTTGGGCGGGATCGCCCCGGCCGGGCCGATCACGAGGTCGTCGCGATGGATCATCTCGGACCGGCCGCTGATGCCCAGAATGGTCATCACGTCGGGCGAGGAGCGGCCCATGATCTTCTCGGCGTTCTCGGCGTCGTATGCGACCAGGCCGCGGCCGATCTCGTGGGTGTCGGGGCCGCGCACCACCACGGCATCGCCGCGGGCGAACTGGCCGTCGACCCGGATCACGCCAGCCGGCAACAGGCTCTTGCCGGCGCGCAGCGCCGCCACCGCGCCGGCATCGATGGTCAAGGTGCCCTTTGGCTCGAGTGAGCCCGCGATCCAGCGTTTGCGCGCGGTGACGGGATTGGCGGGGGTCAGGAACCAGGTGCAGCGGCCGCCGTCGGCGATCGCAGCAAGCGGATGCTCGATCTTGCCCGATGCGATCAGCATGTGGGTGCCGGCCGTGGTCGCTATCTTCGCGGCTTCGATCTTGGTGGTCATGCCGCCGCGCGACAATTCGGACCCGGCCGAGCCGGCCATCCCCTCGATCTCCGAGGTGATGCTTTCGACCACCGGGATCAGCCTGGCGTCGGAATCGAGCGCGGGCGGCGCGGTGTAGAGGCCGTCGATATCGGACAGCAGGATCAGAAGATCCGCGCTCGCCATGGTGGCGACGCGGGCGGCGAGGCGATCATTGTCGCCATAGCGGATCTCGGTGGTCGCGACCGTGTCATTCTCGTTGATCACGGGCACCGCGCCCCATTCCAGCAGCTTTGCGATCGTCGAGCGCGCGTTGAGATAGCGGCGGCGCTCTTCGGTGTCCTGCAGCGTCACCAGAATCTGCCCGGCGCCGATGCCGTGATGGCCGAGCACCTCCGACCAGATTCGCGCCAGCGCGATCTGGCCGACCGCTGCGGCAGCCTGGCTCTCTTCGAGCTTCAGCGGGCCGCGCGGCAGCTTCAGGCGGCTGCGGCCGAGCGCGATCGAGCCCGACGACACCACCATGACCTCGCAGCCTCGCTTGTGCAGCTTTGCGATGTCCTCGACCAGCGCGGCGAGCCAGGACGCGCGCACCTCGCCGGCCTGCGAGTCGACCAGCAGCGATGAGCCGACCTTGACGACGATGCGGCGAAAGTTCTTGAGCGCGGGGCGTTTCATGGATTTGGTCTGGCAGGAAGGTGGAAGCAATAGACGCCACAATGTGGCTTGGGAAGTCCAGGCGTTGCGCGGCTTGTGCCGTTCAACCCTGCGGCACCGGCGTCGCCCACGGCTCCGCCTGACCCTTGGCCTTGTTGGACACCGGCGCTTCGCCGATCACGTCGACCAGCGCGCGCAGCGCATCCTGCACGCCTTCGCCGGTCGCGCCTGACAGCAACAGCGGCGTCTTCTTCGCCGCCCGCTTGAGGCGGTCCTTCTGCTTCTTCAGTTCGTCGGGCGCGACCGCGTCGATCTTGTTGAGCGCGACGATCTCGATCTTGTCGGCGAGATGGCCCTCATAGGCTTCGAGTTCGGTGCGCACCGTCTTGTAGGCCTTGCCGGCATGCTCGCAGGTCGCATCGACCAGATGCAGCAGCACGCGGCAGCGCTCGACGTGACCGAGGAAGCGGTCGCCGAGCCCGGCGCCTTCATGCGCGCCCTCGATCAGGCCGGGGATGTCGGCGAGCACGAATTCGCGGCCGCCGAAATTCACCACGCCCAGCTGCGGATGCAGCGTGGTGAAGGGATAGTCGGCGATCTTCGGCCGTGCCGCGCTGACCACCGAGAGGAAGGTCGATTTGCCGGCATTGGGCAGGCCGACCAGCCCGGCGTCGGCGATCAGCTTCAGCCGCAGCCAGATCCAGCGCTCTTCGCCGGGCGCGCCGGGATTGGCGTTGCGCGGCGCGCGGTTGGTGGAGGATTTGAAATGCGCGTTGCCGAAGCCGCCATTGCCGCCTTCAGCCAGCACGAATTTCTCGCCGAGCTCGGTGAAGTCGTGCAGCAGGGTCTCGCGGTCCTCGTCGAACACCTGGGTGCCGACCGGCACCTTCAGCACGATCGGCTTGCCGTTGGCGCCATGGCGGTCCTTGCCCATGCCATTGGTGCCCTTCTGTGCCTTGAAGTGCTGCTGGTAGCGGTAATCGATCAGCGTGTTCAGTCCGTCGACGGACTCGATGATGACGTCACCGCCGCGACCGCCATTGCCGCCGGAGGGACCGCCGAACTCGATGAACTTCTCGCGCCGGAACGCGACGCAGCCGTTGCCGCCGTCGCCCGAGCGAATATAGACCTTGGCTTCATCGAGGAATTTCATGATTTTCACTAGTTAGGGCAGGGTGGCCGCGGCGGCAACCCGGAAAGGCCCTGACTTCTGCGAAAAGCCTTAATTTTCGGGCCTTTTTACGGCCCTTGCGGCTAACTCGGCCGCCGCCGGACCAGGAATTTCTGCATCCCCTCGAGCACCAGCTCGCGGCGCTGGTTGTGCACGGTCGAGCGCAGCGTCACGACGCCGGTGGTCTTGCCCGGCGACAGCTCGATCACCTCCAGCGCGGGGTAGATGGTATCGCCGGCATAGACCGGTTTCAGGAACTTGCTCGATTGCTCGAGGAAGCCGATCAGCGACTCCTCCACGACATAGGGGAACAATCCCGCGCCGGGCGCGGTGTGCACCAGGGTCTGGAAGCCGTGCGCGAGCAAATCAGGCATGCCGCGCGCGCGGCAATATTCGACGTCGTAATGGATCGGATGTGTGTCGCCGCTGGCGGTCTGGAACGCCGCGAACACCGCCGAGGTCTGGGTCCGGCTCGGAATCACGAAGCGCTCGCCGAGCACGAAATCCTCGAACCAGCGCTGCGCGGGGACCATGCGATGCTGGGTGGGGTCGAATTCGCTCATGCGGCGTTTCCTGCTCTTTTTGTTGCCGGGATGAGCTACCGGTATCGCAGCGGCGCAGGTGCGGCAATCCGTTCAATTCGTCATGCCCGGGCTTGTCCCGGGCATCCACGTCTTTAAAACCGGACGACTCGGGAACAAAAGCGCAAGTCTGCTCATGAGCCTGTTCGCAAAGCTGTCCTCCTACGACGACCGATCGGCGCGGCTCGCCGGCATCGGGTTGATGCTGCTGTCGATCTTCATGTTCTCGTTCGGCGATGCGATGGGCAAATTCATCGTCGCCACCTATTCGGTCGGGCAATTGCTGTGGCTGCGCGCCTGTGCGGCGCTGCTCGTGCTGCTGCCGATCGTGTGGCAGCGGCGCGCGGATTTTCTGCATCTGGAACGCCCGTGGCTGCAATTGCTGCGCGTCACGCTGTCGACGGTGGAGGTTGCGGCGTTCTTCCTGGCGACCGTCTATCTGCCGCTCGCCGACGTCATCACCTACTATCTGGCCGGACCGATCTTCGTCACCGCGATGTCGGGCCTCGTGCTCGGCGAGCATATCGGCTGGCGGCGCTGGACCGCGATCCTGGTCGGCTTCTGCGGGGTGTTGATCGCGCTTCGGCCGTCGGCGCAGACCATCAGCTGGCCGGCAATGATCGCGCTCGGCGGCAGCCTGTCGTTTGCGGTGCTGATGCTGATCACGCGCTCGCTGCGCGCGACGCCCGATATCGTGCTGGCGACGTCGCAATTCGGCGGCACCTTCATCCTGGGCCTCGTGCTCTCGCCGTTCGGCTGGGTGACGCCGTCAGCCGGCAGCCTCGTGCTGTTCTTCACCGCCGGCATCATCTCGGTCGCGGCGCTGCTTTGCGTCAATCGTTCGCTGAAGCTCGCGCCGGCGAGCGTGGTGGTGCCGTACCAGTATTCGATGATCGTCTGGGCGGTGATCTTCGGCTTCGTGGTGTTCGGCGACGTGCCGTCCTGGGCCACCATCGTCGGCGCCGCTGTCATCATCGCGGCCGGCCTCTACATCTTCGTGCGCGAGCAGCAGCTCGGACGCACGGATTCCGCGATCAATCCGCCGGCGTGATGTTTACCCTCCCCTGGAGGGGGAGGGTCGACGCGAATGCAATGAGCGGCGGGGTGGGGTGAAGGTCTCTCCTCATCCAACGGTGCCCGAGTGGAGAGATCACCCCACCCCGTTGCGCCTTCCGCTGCGCTTCATGCGCAACGACCCTCCCCCTCCAGGGGAGGGTGAAGCCAAAAGCCTCAGCTCTCCCGCCGGGTCGAGTTGTTCCAGCGCTTCAGCGACGTCCAGACACCGCGTGACAGGCGGAAGCAGTCGACCGGGCTCGAGGAGCCCAGCGCCTCGAAGCGGTGCAGCTCGACGCCGCCCCACTGGAAGCCGCACTTCTCGAGAATGTTGCGCGACGACGGATTGACGACGCGGGCGCCCGAGATCAGCTGGTCGAGATCGAACTCCTCGAAGAAGTAATCGATCACCGCGCGCGCAGCCTCGGTGCCGAAGCCCTGGCCCCAATAGTCGACGCCGAGCCAGTAGCCGAGTTCGGCCGATGTCTCCTCGCGCCAGTCGATGCCGACCATGCCGATCGGCGTGTGATTGTTCTCGATCAGGAAAACGGTTTCGCGCCCGCCGGCGCCGAGCGCGCGCACGAAGTCGATGGCGTCGTCCTGGGTATAGGGATGCGGCAGGCGGCGTGTGTTCTCCGCGATGCGGCGGTCATTGGCGAGGCGTGCGATTGCTTTTACGTCCGCGAGCGTCGGCTTGCGCAATGTCAGCCGTTCTGTCTCGAGGACGCAAGCTCTTGCCTCGCGCAAGGTCGGCGTCGGGATGTCCTGCAACATGTCGAGCTCCTGTGATGCGAAAAAATCGGTACGCAACGCTTGGAACGTCACGCGCGGTCGAAGTGGAATGCGCGCAACAAAAAGGGGAGGCCGGTCATCCCGCCTCCCCTTGGAGCCCTTTGCGACTCCGCCGGTTCAACAGGACCCGGCGGACTCATGTGTGTCCACCGTCTACTCGGCCGCCTCTGCCATCGGAATAACCGATACGAATGTGCGGCCGTTGGCTTTGGCACGGAACTCGACATGACCCTCGACCTTGGCGAAGAGAGTATGATCGGTGCCCATGCCGACATTAAGGCCAGGATGCCAGGTGGTGCCGCGCTGACGCGCGATGATGTTTCCGGGGATCACGCGCTCGCCACCGAACGCCTTGATGCCAAGGCGCTTGCCCTTGGAATCACGCCCGTTGCGCGATGAACCGCCTGCTTTTTTGTGAGCCATGGCTCGTCTCCGACTTCGCTTTGATCTCTAGATCAATTCCTTGACGGAATCATTTCACGTTTTGTCACGCTTCACATCTGAAAGCGCGACGATCACTTCTTCTTAAGCCTTGGCCGCGGCCTTCTTGGCCGGAGCCTTCTTGGCGGCCGGCGCCTTTGCGGGCGCCTTCTTCTTGGCCGCCTTTGGCGCTGCATCCTCGCCATCGGCGGGCGCTGCGACCTTTTCCTTCTTCGGCCGCGGGCCGACGGTCGGCTTGGCGTTATCGGCGAGGATCTCGGTGATGCGAAGCACCGTGAGCTCGTCGCGATAGCCGCGCTTGCGGCGTGAATTCTTGCGGCGACGCTTCTTGAACGCGATCACCTTGGCGCCGCGCTTGTGCTGCAGCACTTCAGCTGCAACGGACGCGCCTGCCACGGTGGGCGTTCCCAGCACCGGCGTATCACCGCCGAGCACCAGAACTTCGCCAAGCTGCACGATCGTGCCGACATCGCCGGCGATCTTGCCTATCTCGAGTACATCATTCGGAGCGACACGGTATTGCCGGCCGCCGGTTTTGATGACTGCGAACATCGTTTGATTCCTTCGTGTTCGATCCCGGCCTCGGACGATTCGCCCGGGTCGGCTTTTTGTTCAGTCGCTATGGGTTGCGTGTCTCGTGCGAAGGGAATGAATTCCCAAATGGTCCGCACAAAAACGATCGGCGCGAGAAATCCCCGCGCCGGATGGGGGGACTTATAGCCGCAAACGACCGAGAGTCAAGGTAAAGCAAGGCAAAAACCGGCCAAAAATGAAGGGTTTGGCATGGTTTTGGCCGAAATTGGCGGCTCAAGCCTGCGCCTGGGCCGCGATCCTCGCGTGGCGTCGGATTGTCTGGGGCGGCTGGCCCAGCACCCGCAAGAACGCCCGCCGCATCCGTTCGCGGTCGGCAAAGCCGGTCTCTACGGCAATTTCGTCCATCGAATGGCGGCCGTCACCGATCAATTCGCGCGCCGCCTCGACCCTAAGATGCTCGATCGCCTTGGCCGGTGACTGGCCGGTCTCTGAACGGAAGGCGCGGCTGAACTGGCGCGGGCTGAGCCGTGCGACGGCGGCCAATTCCTCGACCGAGAGCTCGTTGCGCAGATGCGCCTTGGCGTAATTGAGCGCGTTCTGGATACGATCGGATTTCGGGTCGAGCTCGAGCAGCGCCGAAAACTGCGACTGTCCGCCGGTGCGGCGGTGATAGACGACGAGCTTGCGCGCCACCGAGCGGGCGACCTCGACGCCGAGGTCATGCTCGACCATCGCCAGCGCCAGATCGATCGTCGCGGTCATGCCGGCCGAGGTCCAGATCGGCCCGTCGACGATGTAGATGCGGTCCTGCTCGACTTTCAGCTTGGGAAAGCGCGCCTGCAGCTCGGCGGCGTATTGCCAATGCGTGGAGACGCGCCGGCCGTCGAGCAGGCCGGCTTCGGCGAGCGAGAAGGCGCCGACGCAGGGCGCGGCGATGCGCTGTGACGCCGTCAGGGCGCGGCGAACATAGTCGGTCAGCTTCGGTGACGCTGGATGCAGCTCGGTGCCCGCGCCGACGAACAGCGTGTCGAAGCTGCGCGCGCTGAACGCTTCGGTCTCGACATTGAAGCCCGCGGATGACCGCACCGGGCCGCCATTCTCGGACAGCAGTGTGACCCGGTAGAAATTTTCACCCGCCACCAGATTGGCGATCTCGAAGGCGGTGATGGCGGTGAAGCCCATCACCTGGAAGCCCGGGAAGACGACGAAGCCGATCTCCTGCATGGAACCCTCCAGCCACGATACATGTCCTAAAAAGGTGTATATATGACATTTAAGCCATGCAAGGGGGCTTGTAAAACTTGAGCCGCGGCCAAAACCGGCCGCCCAGGTCAAACAGGAGACCAACATGACCAAGTCAGCCAAAGGAACGGCGCTCGTTACCGGTGCGTCGTCCGGAATCGGTGCCATCTACGCGGACCGGCTCGCACGGCGTGGCTACGATCTGATCCTCGTCGCACGCAACCGCGAGCGCCTCAATGGGCTTGCCAAGCGTCTGTCGGCGGAGACAGGCCGATCGATCGAGATCGTTGCCGCCGACCTCGGCAAGCGCGGCGACGTGTCACGGATCGAATCCATTCTGCGCAGCAATACCGGCATCAGCCTGCTGGTGAACAATGCGGGCGTCGGTGCAACCGCGCCGCTGCTCGCATCCGATGTCGACAAGATGAGCGACATGATTGCGCTCAATGTCGATGCGCTGATGCGCCTGACCTATGCGGCGGTGCCGGGATTTGTCGCGCGCGGCAACGGCACCATCGTCAACATCGCCTCGATCGTCGGTGTCGCGCCCGAAATTCTCAACGGCGTCTACGGCGGCAGCAAGGCTTTCGTCCTCGCCTTGACGCAGTCGTTGCAGCATGAGCTCAAGGACAAGAACATCCGGGTCCAGGCCGTGCTGCCGGGCGCCACCGCGACCGAATTCTGGGGCGTGGCCGGTACGCCGGTCGAGCATCTGCCCGGCGAGATCGTGATGAAGGCCGAGGACATGGTCGATGCCGCGCTCGCCGGTCTCGATCAGGGCGAGGTCATCACCGTGCCTGCGCTGCCGGATGCCGCCGATTGGCAGGCCTATGAGTCTGCCCGCCAGAAGCTGATGCCGAACCTGTCGCGCAGCACGCCTGCGGCGCGCTACGGGCTGAAGGCCGCCTGACGCCCCTGCGAAAATTGCGTCCCGCGCAGGCCGAGTGCCCGAACGCGGGACGCAACCATTTGAGTTCCCGGCCGTTACAGCATGATCCGGAAAAGTGCGAAGTGGTTTTCCGAAATGATCATGCTCAAACAATAGTGCAGGCAACCTCAAGCGGGCAGGCAAGGGCGAATGGCTGAAGACGCTGGATTGACCACGGGCATCGCGCACCACGGTGCCGCGCGGTTGCCGTCTGTCGACATCGACAGCTTCAACATCGAGCTGAAGGACGACGAGGGCTTTCTCGGCGATCGCGCCTCGAAGGGCGCGTTCCGCAAGATCCTCGACCGCTGGCGCAAGCCGCTGCGCAAATCGGACGAGGATCCGTTCGGCGACGAGCCGTCGGACAAGATCAGCAAGAAGAAGCTCGATGAGCTGTTGGTCGGCGACGACACCGAGGCCTCGGCGGTCGTGCACAGCGCCATCGAGGAGTTTGCGCAGGAGCTCGCCCATGTGACGCGGCGCTTCCTCAACACCAAGGCCTGGGCCAAGACCGAGCGCATCGTGGTCGGCGGCGGCTTCCGCGACTCCAGGCTCGGCGAACTCGCCATCGCACGCACCGAGATCATCCTGAAGTCGGAGGATTTCAAGGTCGATTTGCTGCCGATCCGCTTTCACCCCGACGATGCCGGCCTGATCGGCACGCTGCATCTGGCGCCATCGTGGATTTTCGAGGCCCATGACGGCGTCCTCGCCGTCGACATCGGCGGCACCAATATCCGCTGCGGCGTGGTCGAGTCGCGCTGGAAGAAGGCGCCCGATCTCTCCAAGGCGGCGGTCTGGAAATCGGAGCTGTGGCGCCACGCCGATGACGAGCCGACGCGCGAGGGCGCGGTGAAGCGGCTGGTGAAGATGCTGAAGGAGTTGATTGCCGCCGCCGAGAAGGAGAATCTCAAGCTCGCGCCGTTCATCGGCATCGCCTGTCCCGGCGTCATCAATGACGACGGATCGATCGAAAAGGGCGCGCAGAACCTGCCCGGCAATTGGGAGAGCAGCAAATTCAACTTGCCGGCGAGTCTGGTCGAGGCGATCCCGCAGATCGGCGATCATGACACCGCGATCGTGATGCACAATGACGGCGTGGTGCAGGGGCTGGCCGAGGTCCCGTTCATGCAGGACGTCGCGCGCTGGGGCGTGCTGACGATCGGAACCGGGCTTGGCAATGCCCGCTACACCAATCGCAAGCGGGAGAACGGCAAGGACGAGAAGAAGGCCGAGAAGAAAGACAAGGATGACGAGAGCGAAAAGAGCGAGAAAAAGGCCAAAAAAGCCAGGAAAGCCGACGCCTGAGCCGTGCGGGCTTCAGCGATCGTGCGCGCTCCATCCGGGCTACGGTCTGCCTTCTCCTTCCCCCTGAAAGGGGGAAGGTCGGGATGGGGGTCAGCCGCAGGCGATGCTGTTTGCGGAGAGAGCAGATCTCCACCCGCTTTGCTCTGGCGAGCAAAGCGACCTCCCCTTTTCAAGGGGAGGTAAGCATGCGTAGATGGGGTAACGGGCCGGCCGCCCGCTCGCTACGGCGCAATTTGGAAGCGCGCTCGCGAGCGGCCTGTTGGTT
>NZ_JAUMTJ010000060.1:0-58839 GCF_032654765.1 Bradyrhizobium sp. 33ap4
CAAGCGGTCTTAGGAAGACAACTATAACACTCAACTCCTTGGCTCACAGAACGACATGGCTACGATCCGACTTGGGAGTGCAAACATGGCTGTTTCGCAGGCTGTTCCGATCACGCGCCATCCTTATGCCGATGGCTCCTACAAGAAGATGCTGATCGACGGCAAATGGGTCGACGCCGCCTCCGGCAAGAAGTTCGAGACGCACAATCCCGCGACCGGTGAATTGCTCGCGTCGGTCGCCGAGGGCGATGCCGAGGACATCAACCGTGCGGTCGCGGCGGCGCGCCGCGCGTTCGAAGGGCCCTGGAGCAAGGTGAAGCCGTTCGAGCGGCAGAACATGCTGCTCAAGCTGGCCGAGGTCGTCGAAGCCAATTTCGAGGAACTGTCCCAGCTCGACACGCTCGACATGGGCGCACCGATCAGCCGGACCCGCGGCAACCGCCTGCGCGCGCTCGGCATGCTGCGCTACTATGCGGGACAGGCGACCGCGATCCACGGCGAGACCATCGAGAACTCGCTGCCCGGCGAGATATTCTCCTACACGCTGAAGGAGCCGATCGGCGTGGTCGGCGCGATCATCCCCTGGAACGGGCCGTTGACCGCTTCGATCTGGAAGATCGGCCCCGCGATCGCGACCGGCTGCACCGTGGTGCTGAAGCCGGCCGAGGAATCGCCGCTGACCTCGCTGCGCATCGGCGAGCTCTGCATGGAGGCCGGCATTCCGCCCGGCGTCGTCAACGTCGTGCCGGGCTATGGCGAGACCGCGGGCGCCGCGCTCGCCTCGCATCCGGATGTCGACAAGGTCGCCTTCACCGGCTCGCACATCACCGGCCAGTCGATCATCCGTGCCTCGGCCGGCAACCTCAAGCGCGTCTCGCTCGAGCTCGGCGGCAAGTCGCCGGACATCGTGTTCGCCGATGCCGATCTCGACGCCGCGGTGCCGGGCGCGGCGATGGCGGTGTTCGCCAATTCCGGCCAGATCTGCAGCGCCGGCACGCGGCTGTTCGTCGAGCAGAAGGTCTATGACGAATTCGTCGGCCGCGTCGCCGAGTTCGGCAAGAAGCTGCAGGTCGGCAACGGCCTCGACCCCAACACCCAGATTGGTCCCTTGGTGTCGCAGCAGCAGATGGACCGGGTGTCGGGCTATCTCGACATCGGCCAGAAGGAAGGCGCCAAGGCGCTTGCCGGCGGCGGCCGCCTCACCGAGGGCGCGCTGTCGAAGGGTTACTTCGTTCAGCCGACCGTGTTCGCCAATGTGCAGGACAACATGCGCATCGCGCAGGAGGAGATCTTCGGCCCGGTGATCTCGGCGATTTCGTTTAGGGATCCGGACGAACTGATCAAGCGCGCCAACGCCACCACCTTCGGCCTCGGCTCGGGCGTCTGGACCACCAATGTCAGCAAGGCGCACCAGGTCGCCAAGGCGCTGCGTGCCGGCTCGGTCTGGGTCAATTGCTACCAGGCGATGGATCCGGCGGTGCCGTTCGGCGGCTACAAGATGAGCGGCTACGGCCGCGAGTCCGGCAAGCAGCACGTCGAGGAATATCTCAACGTCAAGGCGGTCTGGATCAAGACAGCTTAGGGCTGGTCCCGCTGTTTCTCTTCACCTCTCCCCGCCTGCGGGGAGAGGTCGGATTGCATCGCCAGATGCAATCCGGGTGAGGGGTACAGGTCTCAACGCTCGGCGTGTTCGCCGAGGGGAGTTCTCCGCTCCAACGCCCGCATGATTTCGGAATATTAGAAGAATATCCCTGATTTGCCCGACGCGTCAAGTTGGGTTGTCGAACGCCGGCCGCCGTCGGCGCCTTTGCATGGGGTTGTTTTCGATATTTTTCGTAAGCGCCCCTTGCTGCGGCTGCCGGTTTCTGCGTTTAGCGCCCGGCGGCCTTCTTCGGCTTGCCGATGTCGCTGCGCAGCGCCTCGAGATCCTTGCGTACGGCGCTTGCCGCGTCGCGCTCGATCTTGCGGTAGCGCGCCACCAAGGAGAGGCCGAACGGGGTCAGCACCGCGCCGCCGCCATTCTTGCCGCCGGTCTGCCGTTCCACCGCCGCCTGCCGGCAGATGCGGTTGATCTCGTCGACCAGGTCCCAGGCGCGCTTGTAGCTCATGTCCATGGCGCGGCCGGCGGCGGAGATCGAGCCGCATTCCTTGATCCGCTCAAGCAGCAGGATCTTGCCCGGCCCGATCCGGTCCTCGGCATCGAGGTCGATGCGGACGCTGAGGGAGGGGAGCGATGAGGCGCTCGATTTCGACATGGGAGACCTGTTCTCGTGGCAACAGATTGCCACTACCCGCTTTCATGAACAAGATGAACCCGTTAGATAACGGGCATGATCCGGAAAAGTGGGTACCGGTTCTCCGGGCGGATCATGCCCGGACTACAACGGGAAATGACACAAGATTAATTGGGGCAGGCATGAATCCTCCGTCGCTGTTCTCTCCGCTCAAGATCGGTCCCTACCAGCTCGAACATCGCGTCGTGATGGCGCCGCTGACGCGGATGCGGGCGGCGCGGCCGAGCCTCGCGCCGCGGCCGATCAACGCGGAATATTACGCGCAGCGCGCCACGCCCGGCGGCTTGCTGATCGCGGAGGCCTCGCCGGTGGTCGCGACCGGCTTCGGCAATCCCGGTGTTCCCGGCATCTACAGCGAGGCCCAGATCGCGGGCTGGCGCGAGGTGGTGGATGCCGTGCACACCAAGGGCGGCTTGATCTTCCTGCAGCTCTGGCACGTCGGCCGCGTCTCGCACTCCTCGTTCCAGCCGGGCGGCGCGCTGCCGGTGGCGCCGTCGGCGGTCGCGATCCCCTCCGAGTTCAAGTGCATGACGGCGGACGGCAAGGTGGTCGATTACGAGACGCCGCGCGCGCTCGAGACCGACGAGGTCGCCCTGATGGTCGAGGCCTACCGGCAGGGCGCGAAGAACGCGCTCGCCGCCGGCTTCGACGGCGTCGAGGTTCACGGTGCCAATGGCTATCTGATCGAGCAGTTCCTGCAGTCGCGCAGCAACCTGCGCACCGACCGGTATGGCGGCTCGATCGAGAACCGCGTCCGCTTCCTGATGGAGGTGACGCAGGCGGTGACCGAGGTCTGGGGCGCGAGCCGCGTCGGTGTGCGGCTCTCGCCCTACGGCATCGCCAATGGCAGTGGCGAGGCCGACCCGATGCCGCTCTACAGCCACGCCATCACGGCGCTGGACAAGCTCGGGCTCGCCTATCTGCATTTCATCGAGCCGCGCGCCTCGGGCACCGGGCGTGCCGAGGTCGACTGGCAGAACGTGCCGGCGGCGATGGTGCTGTACCGCCCGATGTGGAGCGGCGTGCTGATCACCGCCGGCAATTTCGTCGGCGAAACCGCGCAGAGCGCGGTCGCCGAAGGTCATGCCGATGCGATCGCGTTCGGCCGCTACTTCATCTCCAACCCGGATCTGCCGCGCCGTCTGCAGCGCGGCTATCCCTTGACCAAGTACAACCGCGCCACCTTCTATGCCGGCGAGGAGAAGGGCTACACGGATTATCCGGTGCACGACGAATTGGCGCAGGCGTAACTCTTCGTAGCCCGGATATCGCTTCGCTCGTCCGGGCTACGATGCCTTGATGGGAGACCGTGATGTTTCCGGACGACGAGTTCGAGCCGACCAAAAAGCCAAAGCCGGTGGCGCTGGCGAAGCCCGCGGCCGGCCAATGCCTGTGCGGCAAGGTGCGGTTCGAGATCGACGTGCCGGCGCGCTGGGCCTGGCATGATCACACCGCCGCCAGCCGTCGTGCGCACGGCGCGGTTTACGCGACCTATGTCGGCAGCTGGAAGAAGCGCTTCCGCATCACGCAAGGCGAAAGCGAGCTGTCGCGTTACGAGGACGCGAAAAGCAAGACCGCGCGCAGCTTCTGCGCCAATTGCGGCACGCCGATCATCTACGAGCGCGCGCGGTCGCCGCACATGGTCAACATCCCGCGCGCGCTGTTCTCGGGGCGCACCGGCCGGCAGCCGCTCTATCACATCGCGATCGAGGAACTGCAGGAATGGGCCTACACCGGCGAGCCGCTGGTGCCGCTGAAGGGCTATCCCGGCGTGGTCTGGCAGCGCTCGAAAAAGAGGAAGCGCAGCGCGCGTGAGGGGATGTTCTAGCGAGTGCTTCACCTCAGGCGCGCGCCTGCGGAATGCGGCCATGACCGCTCGCTCGATTGCCCCTCGCGCGCAAGTTTGGTCATCTCCCTCGATCCCCGTCGGCCAACGCGCCGACAGGCCTGGAGGGAACATGAAAAATCGCATTACCGGCCGCTCGGCATTTCTGGCGCTGCTGAAGGATGAGGGCGTCACCCATCTGTTCGGCAATCCCGGCACCACCGAACTGCCGATCATGCACGCGCTGAAGGACCATCCCGATCTCACCTATGTGATGGCGATGCAGGAGAGCCTGGTGGTCGCGATGGCCGACGGCTTCAGCCGCGCCTCCGGCAAGCTGGTCGCCTGCAATGTTCATGTTGCGCCGGGCCTCGGCAACGCGATGGGCTCGCTCTACAATGCCAGCTTCACCGGCACGCCGCTGATCCTGACCGCCGGGCAGCAGGAACAGGGCCACGGCCTGACCGAACCGGTGCTCTACGGTCCGCTGGTGCAGATGGCGACGCCGCTGGTGAAATGGGCGGTCGAGGTGACGCGGCTCGAAGACCTGCCGCGCATCGTGCGCCGCGCCGCCAAGATCGCGACCACGCCGCCGACCGGGCCGGTGTTCATCTCGCTGCCCGGCGACATCCTCAATTCCGAAGCCGGCATCGAGCTCGGCCGCTCCACCCGGATCGACACGCGGGTGAGGCCGTCGGAGGATTCGCTCAAGGCGCTGGCCGCGCGCATCCTGAAAGCGGAGCGACCGGTGATCGTCGTCGGCGACGAGATCGTGAAAAGCGATGCGCTGCGCGAGGCGGCCGATCTCGCCGAGACGCTGGGCTGCCCGGCCTGGCAATCGCCGACTCCTTATGGTTCGCACTTCCTCTCCGAAAGCCCGAGCTTCATGGGCGCGATCGCGCGGCTGCAGAAGGTCGCGCGCGACGTGCTGGCACCGCATGATCTGTTGATCGCGCTCGGCGGCGATCCGCTGCGGATGTCCGTTTACAGCGAGGTCGATCCGTTGCCGGACGGGCTCTCGATCGTACAGGTCGGCCTGGTCGACAGCGACCTCGCCAGGAACTATGGCGCCGAGATCGCGGTGAAGGCGGACGTCAAGGAAACGCTGCGCGCGCTGGTGCCGGCGTTGAAGGAGGCCGGCGGCGGCGCGCTGGAGACGCGTGCCAGGCAGGGACTCGCGGCCTTGTCGACGAAGAACTGGGCGGCGAAGCGCAAGGCGCTGGTCGAACAGATCTCGAAGGCGAGTCAGACCTCGCCGATCGATCCGGACTGGCTGGCGTTGCAGGTCGTGGAGGCGATGCCCGACAACGCGATCCTGGTCGACGAGGGCCTGACCTCGTCGCGTCAGATCATTGGCTTGCGGCCGCATCGCGACCGCTACGGCTATCACGCGCTGGCATCCGGCGGCATCGGCTGGGGCCTGCCGGCCGCGGTCGGCGTCAGCCTCGCCAATCCAGAGCGGCCGGTGGTGTGCTATTCCGGCGACGGCTCGTCGATGTATTCGATCCAGTCGCTGTGGACCGCCGCCAATCACAAGCTGCCGCTGACCTTCGTCATCGTCAACAATGGCGGCTACCGCATCATCAAGCAGCGCCTGCTCGCCTTCCACGGCGACGACAACTATGTCGGCATGGATTTCATCGACCCGCCGGTCGATTTCACCGGCGTCGCACGCTCGCTTGGGCTCGAGGCGATCAGGATCACCGACCCGCAAGAGCTGAAGAGCGTGATGAAGTCGGCGTTCAGCCGCCCGGGTGCGAAGCTGATCGAGGTGGTGGTGAGCAATGCGGTGAATTGACTTTTCACGATGCGCTCTCCTCTCACCGTCATCCTGAGGTGCGAGCGGAGCGAGCCTCGAAGGATGCACGGCCCGGCCGGTGGCCGTCGATCCTTCGAGACGCGCGCAAGAGCGCGCTCCTCAGGATGACGGGATGGGCAGATGTGTGTGCCGCGTCATTGCGAGGCACGAAGCGACGAAGCAATCCATGATCCCGCATATGCGGAGCTATGGATTGCTTCGCTGAGCCTGTCATCCGGCGGCGCTTCGCGCCGACCGGGTGGCTCGCAATGACGGGGCTGGCTACGTCGTCATCTTCTTCGCCCGATACCGACTCGCCGGATGCGTCGCGTCCAGCCTCGCACGCCCTGCGCCGAACAGCTTCTCCCGCAAGGTGCCCTTGGCATACTCGCGCTTGTAGCGGCCGCGCTTGACGAGCTCCGGCACCAGCATGTCGGCGATGTCCTCGAAATCGCCGGGCGAGATCGCGAACGCGATGTTGAGGCCGTCGACGTCGGTGTCCTCGAACCATTGCTCGATCTTGTCGGCGACCTGCTCCGGCGAGCCGACCACCACGGGGCCGGCGCCGCCGATGCCGACATGCTCGGCGACCTCGCGCACGGTCCAGACCCGGTCGGGATCGGCGCGGGTGACGTTGTCCATCGCGGAGCGGCCGGCGTCGTTCTGCACGTGGCGGACCTCCTGGTCGAGCGAATAGGTCGAGAAGTCGACTCCGGTCCAGCCCGACATCAGCGCCAGTGCGCCTTCATGGCTGATATGGCTGCGATACTCGGCGTACTTCGCTTTCGCCTCCGCCTCGGTCGGCGCCACCACGATGCACATCATCGAGAACATCAGGATCTCGGCCGCGTTGCGGCCCTTCGCGGCCGCGAGCTCGCGGATCGCCGACACCCGCGGGCCGATCACCTTCGCCGACGGTCCTGACATGAACACGCATTCGGCGTGCTCGGCGGCGAACTGCCGGCCGCGCGGCGAAGTGCCGGCCTGGTAGAGCACCGGCGTGCGCTGCGGCGACGGCTCCGACAGGTGGATCGCGTTGAGCCGGTAGTTGTTGCCGTCATGGCGTACCGGATGCACCTTGCTCGGATCGGTGAAGATGCCGCGCGCGACGTCGCGGATCGCGGCGTCGTCCTCCCAGCTGCCTTCCCAGAGCTTGTAGACCAGCTCCATATATTCGTCGGCGAGCTCGTAGCGGTCGTCATGCGCGGTCTGCTTGTCCTTGCCGGCGCCGCGCGCGGCGGAATCGAGATAGCCGGTCACCACGTTCCAGCCGACCCGGCCGCCGGTGAGGTGATCGAGCGTCGACATCCGCCGCGCGAACGGGTAGGGCGGCTCGAAGGAGAGATTGCTGGTGACGCCGAAGCCGAGATTTTCGGTCACCGCGGCCATCGCCGGGATCAGTATCAACGGTTCATTGGCCGGGGTCTGCGCCGCGTTGCGCAGCGCCGCATCCGGATTGCCGGCATAGACGTCGTAGACGCCGAGCACGTCGGCGAGGAACAGCCCGTCGAACCGGCCGCGCTCCAGCGTCTTCGCCAGATCGATCCAGTAGGACAGCTTGTTGTAGTCCTTGGTGCGGTCGCGCGGATGGGTCCACAGCCCCGGCGACTGATGCGCCACGCAGTTCATGGCAAAGGCGTTGAGCCGGATTTGTTTTGTCATTGTCGAAAACCTTGGTCGAAACCTTGCGCGCCGCTTCGATTGCTGCCCGGTCGGTGCCGGGCGTCCCGCTTCAACTTGTTGCGACTTCCCACGTTTTGGCAAGGCCCATTCGCATTTCGCGCCCTTCCGGTCGCGAGCCGATCCCGATAGGTTGCGCCCCTCCAGAAGCATGATCGGGACGCAAAGCATGGCGTTCCGGTGCGATCATGCCAAGACGCGACCGGACGAAGGAACAATCATGGCGACACGGGCCGACGCAATCGCAAAGGTGCGAGAGCATTTTCAATCGGGAGAGTTCTTGAAGGAACTGGACCGCAGGGTCGGCTACCAGACCGAGAGCCTGAATGCCGACAAGGCCGATGCGCTGCGCGCCTATCTGGTGGAGAATCTGCAACCGGCCTTCGCCGAGCTCGATTTCAAGACCCACCTGATCGAGTCGCCGACCGGCCGCGGGCCCTATCTGATTGCCGACTATCAGGAAGACGCTTCGCGGCCGACCGTGCTGACCTACGGCCATGGCGACGTCGTCGACGGCATGGTCGGCGAATGGCGCGACGGGCTCAATCCTTGGCAGACCACGGTCAAGGGCGAGCGCGTCTATGGCCGCGGCACCGCCGACAACAAGGGCCAGCATTCGATCAACATGGCGGCGCTGCGCGCGGTGAAGCAGGCGCGCGGCGGCAAGCTCGGCTTCAATGCCAAATTCATCATCGAGACCGGCGAGGAGATCGGCTCGCCCGATCTGCGCGAGGTCTGCGAGGCGCATCGCGAGGAGCTGAAGGCCGACCTGTTCATCGCGTCCGACGGGCCGCGGTTGTCGGCGGAGCGGCCGACCATCTTCCTCGGCTGCCGCGGCGGCAACCGCATCCATCTCGACGTCAATCTGCGCGAGGGCGGCAACCATTCCGGCAATTGGGGCGGCGTGCTCGCCAACCCCGCCACGATCCTGGCGAGCGCGATCGCGAGCCTGGTCGACGGCAAGGGTCGCATGAAGCTCGATATCCTCAAACCGCCGCCGATCTCCAACCGCGTCCGCGCCGCGCTCGCCGACGTCGAGGTCAAGCCGACGGCGGACGAACCGGCGCTGGCGGAAGACTGGGGCGAGGAGGGCCTGACCGCGGCGGAGCGGCTCTATGCCTGGAACACTCTGGAGGTGCTGGCGATGTCGTCGGGCAATATCGAAAAGCCCGCCAACGCGATCCCCGGCAAGGCCAACGCCGTGCTGCAGCTCCGCTTCGTCGTCGGCACCCGGCATCTCGAGGTGATCGACGCGGTGCGGGACTATCTGCACAACAACGGTTTTCCGATGGTCGAGGTCTCGGGCACGCAGCGCTTTGCCGCCTCGCGCACCGACATGGACAGCCCGTGGATCGACTGGGCGGCGAACTCGATCCGCGCCACCACCGGCAAGGCGCCGGCGGTGCTGCCGAACTTCGGCGGCTCGCTGCCGAACGACGTGTTCTCCGAAGGCCTCGGCCTGCCGACGATCTGGGTGCCGCATTCCTATCCGGGCTGCTCGCAGCACGCCCCCGACGAGCACATCCTGCTGCCGGTGACCGAGGAGGCGCTGACCATCATGGCCGGCCTGTTCTGGGACCTCGGCGAGGCAAAGCACAAGGGATAAGGAGCTGGGCTCGCTTGTTCCCCGTCATTCTGAGGTGGCCGCTTCTTCAGCGGCCCTCGAAGGATCGACGGCCACCAGTGGCGCCGTGCATCCTTCGAGGCTCGCAAGAGCTCGCACCTCCAGCGACAAAGGCGAAGCCTTTGCGCGCGGATGACGGGGAAGACGTGGATGGCCGGGTCAAGCCGGCCATTTCGAGTTGAAAAGCTGGTGCCTTCACCGGCAAGGAAAATGTAATGACACTATCAACTTCGGCGGACGCTCAGCGCGCAACAGCGGTCGACAAGAAAAACATCACCCGCCTGATCGTCGCGACCTCGGTCGGCAATGCGCTCGAATGGTACGACATCTCGGTCTATGCCTATTTCGCGGTGTATCTCTCCAAGGCGTTCTTCCCGGCCAATGATCCGACCACCTCGCTGCTGTTGACCTTCGGCAGCTTCGGCCTGTCGTTTCTGATCCGCCCGATCGGCGGCGTCGTGCTCGGCGCCTATGCCGACCGGCACGGCCGCAAGGCCTCGCTGATGCTGTCGATCGTGCTGATGACGCTGGGCACGCTGGTGCTGGCGCTGATGCCGACCTATCAGACCATCGGCATCCTGGCGCCGATCGCGGTGCTGCTGGCACGGCTGGTGCAGGGCTTTTCCGCCGGCGGCGAGTTCGGCTCCTCGACTGCGTTCCTGGTCGAGCACATGCCGGAGCGGCGCGGCTTCGTGGCGAGCTGGCAGTTCGCGAGCCAGGGCGTCAGCGGGCTGCTGGGCGCCGGCTTTGGTGCACTGCTGACCTCGCTGATGAGCCCGGAGGATTTGCAGTCCTGGGGCTGGCGGCTGCCGTTCCTGTTCGGCGTCCTGATCGGCCCGGTCGGCATCTACATCCGCAACCACGTCGACGATGCGACCCCGCCGCCGGCGGCGAAGAAGGAATCGCCGGTCAGGGAAGTGTTCGCGCGGCAGAAGCTCGCCACGATGCTCGCGATCGGCGCACTCGCGGTGTCGACCGCGGTCAACTATTTGATCGTCTACATGCCGACCTATGTGGTGAAGACGCTCAACCTCGCGCCATCGGTTGGCTTCATCGCCTCGTTCGCCGCGCAGACCGCGGTTGCGCTGCTGGCGCCGATCGCAGGCATGGTCTCCGACAAGATCGGACGCACCACCCACATGATCCTGTTCGCGCTGCTGTTGCTGGTGTCGATCTTCCCGGCCTTCCTCCTGCTCACCGGCAAGCCGACGCCGATGATCATCCTGATCGGCGTGCTCTGGCTCGGCGTCCTCAAGTCGCTGTATTACGGGCCGCTCGCCGCGCTGATGTCGGAACTGTTTCCGGCGGCGACGCGTGCGACCGGGCTCGGTCTCAGCTACAATATCGGCGTCACCTTGTTCGGCGGCATGGGGCCGGCGATCATGACCTGGATGGGTGGCTTCGCGGCGATCGGCGAGCTCGCGCCGGGTTACTATCTCACCGCCGTCTGCATCCTCAGCCTCTGCGCGCTGTTCACGATCCGCAGGCTGCGGCTGGCGTAGCGCATGATCCGAAAAAGTGCGAAGCGGTTTTTCGAAGAGATCACGCGCAAACCGCATCAGATTTCGTGATGCGAAATTCAAATATCCTTATTGTTGCACAGCAGCGTAGATGGTCGAAATCAAAGTTTCATCTGACGAAAGTATACGGTGTCCGGCGTGCGTCATCCGTCCTAGGATGATGTCGGCCGGGCGCGCATCTTCGTCCTGCCCGGTTCAGGATTTGGAATTGACGGCAAGGAAGGCCAGGGCATGAACGCCTCCACGACTGCGACCGCACGGACCAGCCGCAAGAGGCCACTGCCGGAGCCGGGCCAACCCGACAAGTTCAACGCGATCCAGAAGGTCTGCGCGATCCTGCGCGTGCTGGCGCAGCGCTCGCCGTTGCGGCTCACCGACATCGCCGACTCCACCTCGCTGAACAAGGCGACGGCGCTGCGCATTCTCAACTCGCTGATTGAGGAAGGCTTCGTCAGCCGCGTCGCCGGCGCCAAGACCTATGAGCTCGGCCAGGAGGCGCGGGTGATGGCGGTCGGCGCGCGCCGTTCGGTCGACATCGCCGAGCTGGCGCAGCCGAGCCTGCTCCGGCTGTCGGAGCGCTCGGCCGATACCGCGCTGCTGTCGGTGCGATCCGGCGTCGAGGCGCTTTATCTGGCGCGCTCGGTCGGCAACCATCCGCTGCAACCGAACTATTTGCAGATCGGCAGCCGCCGTCCGCTCGGCGTCGGCGCCGGCGCGCTGGCGCTGCTGGTCTGGCTGCCGGATGCCGAGATCGAGGCTGTGATCGAGGTGATCGTGCCGCGGCTGGCGAAATCGCCGCGCATCACGCCAAAGTTCCTGCGCGAGCGGATCGCCATGGCGCGCAAGGCCGGCCACACCGTGTTGATCGACGCCGCGTTCCCCGGCATGGGCGGCGTCGGCGTGCCGGTGCGCGACGATGCCGGCGAGGTGGTCGCCGCGCTCTCGATCGGCGCCGCGTCCGACCGCATCCGTCGCCGCGAAGGCGAGCTCGCCGACATGCTGAAGAAGGAAGCCCAGGTGCTGGCCCGCGCGCTGGCCCAGGCGCCGAAGAACGGGCGTGCGGCGAAGGTCGGTTGAGCTGCCGCTTCGCCTCTCCCCGCGTGCGGGTGAGGGGGGCCTCCGCGGATACTGCTATCACCGTGCTTGCGGAGGCAGCCCCTCACCCCAACCCTCTCCCCGTAAGAACGGGGCGAGGGGGCGCGCTGCCGGCGCGGCTGAAGTCGGGCTCGCTCTCCTACGCCCCCTCATCCAGCGCCACCAGCTCGCGCTTCTTGCGCAGCGAGGGCAGCAGCGGGCCGACCAGCAGCACCAGCGCGAAGGCGAGGCAGATCGCCGAGATCGGCCGCTCCACGAAGGTCATGAGGTCGCCCTGCGAGAGGATCAGCGACTTGCGCAGATTGTTCTCCAGCATCGGCCCGAGCACGAAGGCGAGCACCAGCGGCGCCGGCTCGTAGCCGAGCTTGCGCATGAAATAGCCGATCACGCCGAACGCGATCATGGCGTGGACGTCGAACACGTTGTTGCTGGAGCAGTAGACGCCGATGATCGTGAACAGGATGATCAGCGGGAACAGCACGTTGTAGGGCAGCCGCAGCAGCTGCACCCACATGCCGATCATCGGCAGGTTGAGCACCAAGAGCATCAAATTGCCGATATACATGCTGGCGACGATGCCCCAGAACAGCGTCGGGTTTTGCGAGATCATCAGCGGCCCCGGCTGCAGGCCGTGGATCACGAAGGCGCCGAGCAGCAGCGCCATCACCACGTTCGGTGGGATGCCGAGCGTCATCAGCGGAATGAAGGCGCCGCCGGCCGCGGAATTGTTGGCCGATTCCGGCCCCGCGACGCCCTCGATCGCGCCGTGGCCGAAGCGCTCCGGATGCTTCGAGAGCCGCTTCTCCAGCGCGTAGGAGGCGAACGATGCCACCACGGCGCCGCCGCCGGGCAGGATGCCGAGGAAGAAGCCGAGCACCGTGCCGCGCGCCACCGGTCCGGCGCTGGCCTTCCAGTCCTCCTTGCTCGGCAGCAACTGGTTGATCCTGGTCTTGATGATGTCGCGCTTGATCGCCTGCTCAGTGTTGAGCAGCACCTCGGCGACGCCGAACAGGCCCATCACGACCGGCACCAGGCCGATGCCGTCGATCAGCTCGAGGCGGCCGAAGGTCAGCCGCGGCTGCGCCGTGATGCTGTCGAGCCCGACCAGGCCGAGCACGACGCCGATGCAGGCCATCAGCAGCGCCTTGGCCATCGAGCCCTGGGTGAGGAAGGTCAGCACCACCAGGCCGAGCACCATCAGGCTGAAATATTCGGCCGGCCCGAACGCGATCGCGACGCTGGCGAGCGACGGCGCCACCAGCATCAGGGCGATCAGCGCGAAGGTGCCGGCGATGAACGAGCCGAAGGCGGAGATGCCGAGCGCGGGGCCGGCGCGGCCCTGCTTGGCCATCTGGTGGCCGTCGATGCAGGTGACGACGGAAGCCGCTTCGCCGGGGATATTGACCAGGATCGAGGTGGTCGATCCGCCATACATCGAGCCGTAATAGATGCCGGCCATCATGATGATGCCGGATTCCGGCGTGCCGGACAGCGTCACCGGCAGCAGCAGCGACATCGCCGAGATCGGGCCGATGCCGGGCAGCACGCCGACCAGCGTGCCGATGAACACGCCGATGAAGCAGTAGAGCAGGTTGATCGGCAGCAGCGCGACGCCGAGGCCGTGGGCGACGTTGACGAGAGTATCCATGGGCACTCAACCGATCTCGAACATGCCGCTCGGCAGCTGGATCGCGAGCAGGTGCTTCAGCACCCACCACATCCCGAGCGGGGCAAGGATGGACAGCGGGATCGCCAGCGACCAGCGCACCGGATCGATCACGCGCAGCAGCAACAGCATCAGCGGAATCGCCGACAGCAGGAAGCCGAGCGGCTCCAGCGCAAAGGCGAACGCCGTGAGGCAGACGATGACCAGCACCGGCTTGCCCCAGCGCGCATTCTCCCAGCGCGAGGCGAAGGTCGGGCCGCCCTCGGTGACCGCCGCGATCATGATCGAGGCCGCGAACACGCACATCAGGATGCCGGTGTAGAACAGCACGTAGCCGGAGCCGGGATCGTTGATGGTGCCGAGCTTCAGCTTGAGGCCCGACCAGATCACGAAGGCGCCGAGCCCGAGCCCGATCAGCCCGCCCCAGAGCTCGGAGTTGTTGAGGCGGAATTTGACGTTGGTTTGGTCTGTCATGGGATGTGCTCTCGTCAAGTCGCAAGGTGGGGCATCGACCTATCCCCGTCATTGCGAGAGAAGCGAAGCAATCCATTTCACCGCATGTGCGGAGGGATGGATTGCCTCGTCGCTTCGCTCCTCGCAATGACGGACGGAGACTTCGCGGCCAGTCCTTACTTCTTCGCCAGCCCCAGCGTGTCGATCACCTTGCGCTCGGACTCGGTGACCTCCCCCACGAACTTCTTGTAGTCCTCGGTGTTCTTGTAGTTCGGCACCATGTCGTATTTGGCCAGCGTTGCGATCACCGCCGGGTCCTCGATCGCCTTCTTGAAGGCATCGTGCAGCTTGGCGACGATCTTGGGGTCCATGCCCTTGGGGCCGGCGATGCCGAACGGCGAGTCATAGACCATGGGGTAGCCGAGCTCCTTCAGCGTCGGTACGTCCGGATAGTTCGGCGAGCGCGCGCCGGTCCACACCATCAACAGGCGGAGCTTGCCGGCATCGACCAGCGGCCGCCAGCCGGTGGAATCCGCCTGCAGCATGGTGTGCTGGCCGAGCACGGCCGCATTGGTCTCGGCGCCGCCCTTGAACGGCACCTGGGTCAGCTTGATCCCGGCCATCAGGGCGATCTGCTCCATGCCGACATGCAGCGAGGTGCCGGTGCCGGGCGTCGCATAGGTCACCTTGCTCGGGTTCTTCTTGGCGAAATCGACTACGTCCTGCCAGGTCTTGAACTGCGACTCCGCGTTGGTGGTGACGCCGAAGGTGTAGCCGGTGAGGTGAATGATGTAGGAGAAATCCTTCGCCGGATCCCACGACACTTCCTGCATCAGGGGCAGGCGGAACACGGTGATCGGGATCTGGGCGATGGTGTAGCCGTCGGGCTTGGCGCCGGCGGCCATCGTGGCGGGGCCCACGGTGCCGCCGCCGCCCGCCTTGTTGTCGACCGCAATCGGTTGGCCCAGCACCTTCGAGGCGCTCTCGGCGATCGCGCGCATCGAGATATCGGTCGAGCCGCCCGCCGGCCATGGCACGATCAGCGTGATCGGCTTGGTCGGATAGTCCTGCGCGAGCGCCGCTGTTGACACCAGCATGCCGGCGGCGGCGAGCAGGACCATCAAGCGATTGCGGTGCGACATCTCGATCTCTCCCTTATGACCGCGTTCGATCGCGGCCGCGTCTTGTTCGGTGTTGGCAATGATTGTCCCTGTCATGCTGGGACCGAGCGCATTGGACAGAACGGGGCGGGCAACGGAAGCGCGAATTGCGCTCGAAGCGCCGGCTGCGACAATTGGTCTGCCGCGATTTGGCGCGACCTGCCGAGCCGCGGAATTCAATCGGCCTTTGGTCGGACGGATTGGCCGTTCCTGGCAATGTGCCGGGAGGGCGCGGGGTGTGCGCGCCTGACCGGCAAGCCGGGTTTGGTCAAGCGAATAATCAAGGGAACCCAAAGGCATCGGCGCCTTGCGGGATTGCGCGCTTGCCGTCATCATGGCGCCGCCCGCTGTAGGAACGCCGCCCGACAGATGACGCCATCGCCTGACGCCACCGACGACGCTGTGACGAGGGCGTTTGCCGGCCTTCCCGCGTTGCTCGACGAGGCCCCTCGGCTGCTTGCGCGCGGGCGGCTGCTCGATTGCGACTGCCTGATCGGCCCGATGGCGCGGCCGTTTCATGCCGCGATCCGGGCCGGGCGCATCGTCGAACTTGCGCCTTCGCCGGTCCTGATGCGCTCCTGGCGCTTTTCCTATCGCGCGACGCCGCAGGCCTGGTCCGCCTATTGGCAGGCCGAGCCGAAGCCCGGCTGGCACGATCTGCTGGCGTTGACCAAGCGCGGCGAGGCCGTGCTGGAAGGCGACCTGCATCCCTTCATGGCGCATCTGCAATACTTCAAGGACCTGCTGGCGCTGCCGCGGCAGCATTTCGCGGCGGCCGTATCATGAGCGGCAAGATCATGGACGGCCACATCGAGCCGATGGTCGGCCGCTACGTTCACGTCGAGATCGGCGGCGAGCTGCACCGGATCTATTTCGAGGAGAACGGCACGGGCATTCCGCTGGTCTGCCTGCACACCGCGGGATCGGATGCGCGGCAGTGGCGCCATCTGCTCGCGGATACGCAATTTGCCGAAAATTTCCGCATCATTGCCTTCGATATGCCCTGGCATGGCAAGTCGAATCCCCCGATGAGCTGGACCGGCGATGAATACCAACTCACCACTGCGCGCTACACCGAGACCATCCGCGCTTTCTGCCGTGCGCTGCGGCTGGAGAAGCCTGTCGTGATGGGCTGCTCGATCGGCGGCCGCATCGTGCTTAACCTTGCGATCGAATATGCCGCCGAGTTCCGCGCGCTGATCGGGCTCGAGGCTGCCGATTTCCAGGCGCCGTGGTATGACACGAACTGGCTGAACCGGCCGGATGTTCACGGCGGCGAAGTCTGCGCCGCGCTGGTGTCCGGGCTGATCGCCCCGCAAAGCCCGGAGTCTGCGCGGATGGAAACGCTGTGGGCCTACAAGCAGGGCGGCCCCGGCGTGTTCAAGGGCGACCTGTATTTCTACCGTGTCGACGGCGACCTGCGCGGCCGGGTCGCGTCAATCGAGACTAAAGTATGCAACCTCTATCTGCTTACGGGCGAGTATGATTTCTCCTGCACGCCCGAGGATACGAGGCGGACCGCAGCGGCAATAGGGGGCGCCAGCGTCACGATCATGGAGCAGCTCGGTCATTTTCCGATGAGCGAGAATCCGGAACTGTTTCGCCGCTATATCGCACCCGTCCTCGCTGATATTCTCACGCACTAGAACGACCGTTTCCACGCAAGGAGTAGACGTATGACACGCAACTATCTGATCGGCTTCGCGCTCGCCGCCGCGCTGGGCGCGAGCCAGGCGCAAGCCCAGGAGCCGACCGGCACGCTGAAGAACATCAAGGACACCGGCGCGATCACGCTCGGCTACCGCGACTCCTCGATCCCGTTCTCCTATCTCGACGACAACCAGAAGCCGGTCGGCTACGCCATGGACATCTGCTACAAGATCGTCGATGCCGTGAAGAAGGAGCTGAAGCTCGACAAGCTCGAGGTCAAGCTCAACCCGGTGACCTCGGCGACGCGTATTCCGCTGATGGCCAACGGCACCGTCGACCTCGAATGCGGCTCGACCACCAACAATGCCGAGCGCCAGAAGCAGGTCTCCTTCACCAACAGCCACTTCCTGACCGCCAGCCGCTACGTCACCAAGAAGGCGAGCAAGATCAATTCGATCGACGATCTGAAGGGCAAGACGGTGGTCTCGACCGCCGGCACCACCAACATCAAGCAGCTGACCGAGGCCAACCTCGCGCGCGGGCTGAGCGTCAATATCATCCCGGCCAAGGATCATGCCGAGGCCTTCCTGATGGTCGAGACCGATCGCGCGGTCGCCTTCGTGATGGACGACATCCTGCTCGCGAGTCTCGTCGCCGGCTCGAAGTCGCCGGATGACTACGTGATCTCCAAGGACGCGTTCTCCAAGCCCGAGCCCTACGGCATCATGCTGCGCAAGGACGACGCGCCGTTCAAGAAGGTCGTCGACGCCGCAACCGCCGCGCTCTACACCAGCGGCGAGGGCCAGAAGATCTATGACAAGTGGTTCACCCAAAAGATCCCGCCGAAGGGCCTTAATCTCAACTCGCCGGCTGGACCGGAGATGAAGAAGCAGTTTGCGAAGCCGTCGGACTCTCCGGATCCGGATGCCTATCTGGTCAACTGACCGCTGTGTATGACCCGTCGTCCCTTTTGGGAGCGGGTCCTGAAAGTTAGCATGTCCGGCCATTTTTGGAGGAGAATGGCCGGACATTTGCATAGACGCCGCGCGCGATGCCGGCGTAATGCCGTGACCGGCACGGCCGCGTGGGGGACCTGTGAACTACAATTGGAACTGGCACATCTTCCTTGAGCCGAACCCGATGGGGACCGGCACCTATCTCGACCTGTTGCTGTCGGGGCTGGTGGTCACCGTCAAGGTGTCGGTGCTGGCCTGGATCATCGCGCTGGTGTCCGGCTCGGTGATCGGCGTGCTGCGCACGCTGCCGTCGCGGGCCGCGTCGTGGATCGGCTTCTGCTGGGTCGAGTTCTTCCGCAACATGCCGCTCTTGGTGCAGCTGTTCCTGTGGTTCTTCGTGCTGCCCGAATTGTTGCCGCGGTCGGCCGGGCTGTGGCTGAAGCAACTGCCGAATGCGCCGTTCTGGACCGCCGCGATCGGCGTCGGCTTCTTCATGTCGGCGCGCGTCGCCGTGCAATTGCAGGCCGGCATCACCTCGCTGCCGCGCGGGCAGAAGCAGGCCTCGACCGCGCTCGGCCTCACCACGGTGCAGACCTATCGCTACGTGCTGCTGCCGATGGCATTCCGCATCATCCTGCCGCCGCTGACCTCCGAATTCCTCAACACCATCAAGAACAGCGCGGTCGCCATCACCATCGGCCTGATCGAACTGACCGGCCAGGCCCGCTCGATGCAGGAGTTCTCGTTCCAGGTGTTCGAGGCGTTCACGGCGGCAACCGTGCTCTACCTGCTCCTCAATTTCGTCGTGGTGACCGCGATGCGCTTCCTCGAGCGCTATGTCGCGATCCCCGGCTACATCACGGGCAAATGACGATGATCGGCAGTTTCGATTTCGACGTCATCCGCCGCTCGCTGCCCTACCTGTTCCTGGAGGGCATGCGCTTCACGCTGACCTTGACCGCGCTCGCAGCGTTCGGCGGCCTGGTGTTCGGCACCCTGATCGCCCTGATGCGGCTGTCGAGCTACAAGGTGCTCGGGCGCATCGCGGGCTTCTATGTCGACTTCATCCGCTCGCTGCCGCTGGTGCTGGTGATCTTCTGGTTCTACTTCCTGGTGCCGTATATCGGGCAGTGGCTGACCGGCGCGTCGCGGCCGATCACGGTCGGCGCCTTCGCCTCCTCGCTGATCACCTTCATCGCGTTCGAGGCGGCGTATTTCTCCGAGATCATGCGCGCCGGCATCCAGTCGATCTCGAAGGGCCAGCCGGCCGCGGCCAGCGCGCTCGGCCTGACCTACGCGCAGTCGATGCGCTACGTCGTGCTGCCGCAGGCGTTTCGCAACATGCTGCCGGTGCTGCTGACGCAGACCATCGTGCTGTTCCAGGACACCTCGCTGGTCTACGTGCTGTCGATCCCGGATTTCCTCGGCGCCGCCAGCAAGGTCGCGCAGCGCGACGGCCGCCTGGTCGAAATGTACCTGTTCGCCGCGCTGGTCTACTTCGTCATTTCCTGTGTCGCGTCCTATGGCGTTCGCCGCCTGCAGTCGCGCATCGCGATTGTCCGGTAGCCAGTCATGCTTTCGAACATTCAAGACACGGCCCCCTTCACCTCTCCCATCGGGAGAGGTCGGATCGCGTCAGCGATCCGGGTGAGGGGTTTTGCTCCATCGATAGACCGCAATCCCTCACCCGGCGCTGCGCGCCGACCTCTCCCGATGGGAGAGGTGGAAGCGCGCTCGCTGCAACGCCTGAGTCACGCATGATCGAGATCAACCACGTCAACAAATGGTACGGGCCGAGCTTCCAGGTGCTGAAGGACTGCACCACCAGCGTCGCCAAGGGCGAGGTGGTGGTGGTCTGCGGCCCGTCCGGCTCGGGCAAGTCGACCCTGATCAAATGCGTCAATGCGCTGGAGCCGATCCAGGGCGGCGACATCACGCTCGACGGCGTCAAGGTCAACGATCCCAAGACCGACCTGCCGAAGCTGCGTTCGCGCGTCGGCATGGTGTTCCAGCATTTCGAGCTGTTTCCGCATCTGCGCATCATCGACAATCTCCGCCTCGCGCAGGAGAAGGTGCTCGGCCGCAAGTCTGAGGACGCCACCGCCAAGGGCATGAAGCTTCTGGAGCGCGTCGGGCTGAAGGATCATGCCAAAAAGTTTCCGGCGGAGTTGTCCGGTGGCCAGCAGCAGCGCGTCGCGATCGCCCGCGCGCTGGCGATGGACCCGATCGCCATGCTGTTCGACGAGCCGACCTCGGCGCTCGACCCGGAGATGATCAGCGAAGTGCTCGACGTGATGGTCGACCTCGCCCGCGAGGGCATGACCATGATGGTCGTGACCCACGAAATGGGCTTTGCCAACAAGGTCGCCGACCGCGTCATCTTCATGGACCGCGGCGAGATCGTCGAGGACGCCAAGAAGGCCGACTTCTTCGGCACGCCGCGCAGCGACCGCGCGCAGAAGTTCCTGTCGAAGATCCTGCAGCACTGAGCTTAGGGAGCCTCTCCGCCTGTCATTCCGGGGCGCCTCGAAGAGGCGCACCTGAGGGTTCGATGCTGCGCATCGCCCCGGAATGACGGCTGCTACAGGGTTTTCCCCCGTTAACAATTTGCGTATACGAAGGCCTGAACCCCCCTTCGTCCGCAGGAGAACTCGCGTGGAAAAGATCGCTTACGTCAACGGCTCGTTCGTGCCGCATTCGGAGGCCAAGGTCTCGGTGTTCGACCGCGGATTCCTGTTCGCCGACGGCATCTACGAGGTGGCGGCGGTGCTCGAGGGCAAGCTGATCGACAACGCCTCACACCTGGCGCGGCTCAAGCGTTCGGTCGGCGAGATCCAGCTCGCGCTGCCGGAGACGCTGGAGCGGATCGAGGAGATCCAGAAGGAGCTGGTTGCGCGCAACGACCTCGTCAACGGCATGGTCTATCTCGAGGTCACCCGCGGCGCCGACAAGGGTCGCGACTTCGCCTTCCCGAAGGCCGACGTCAAGCCGACGCTCGTGATGTTCACCTCGGAAAAGGACATCATCAACGCGCCCTCGGCCAAGACCGGCATCAACGTCATCACGGTGCCCGACATCCGCTGGGAACGGCGCGACATCAAGAGCGTGGCGCTGCTGGCGCAGGTGCTGGCCAAGCAGGCGGCGGCCGCGGCCGGCGCCGGCGAAGCTTGGATGATCGAGGACGGCAAGGTCACCGAGGGCGGCTCGTCCTCGTCCTTCATCGTCACCCAGGACGATGTCATCGTGACCCGGCAGAACGGCAACGAGATCCTGCCCGGCTGCACCCGCAAGGCGGTGGTCAAGCTCGCCGAGGAACGCCAGCTGCGCATCGAGGAGCGCGCCTTCACGATCGAGGAAGCGCTCGCCGCCAAGGAAGCCTTCATCACCAGCGCTTCCGTGTTCGTGCAGGGGGTGGTCGCGATCGACGGCAAGAAGGTCGGAGGCGGCAAGGTCGGTCCGATCACCGACCGCCTGCGCGAGATCTATGTCGAGTTCGCCAAGGCGACGGCGGTCTGACTACCCGGAGCGACTTTTTTTATCGTCACCCTGAGGTGGCCGCTCCTTTAGCGGCTCTCGAAGGGTCGACGGCCCGACCGTGGCCGTACATCCTTCGAGGCTCGCCGAAGAGGCTCGCACCTCAGGATGACGGGGACAGATCATCGTTTGTCTGCCCTCACGCCGCCGCCTTCGCCTTCACCGGATGCACCGCGCGGAAGCCGATGGCGATCCGGTTCCAGGCGTTGATCGCGCCGATCAGCGTGGTCAGGTTGACCAGCTCGCTGTCCGAGAACTGGGCGCGCACGGCTTCATAGTCGGCGTCGGGCGCATGCGTCTCGGACACCAGCGTCAGCGCTTCGGTCCAGGCTAGCGCCGCGCGCTCGCGCTCGCTGTAGAGCGGGGATTCGCGCCAGGCGTTGAGCAGATAGAGCCGCTGCTCGGTCTCGCCATGCTTGCGGGCGTCCTCGGTGTGCATGTTGATGCAGTAGGCACAGCCGTTGATCTGCGAGGCGCGGGTCTTGACCAGCTCGATCAGCGATTGCTCGAGGCCGCTCGCAGCAATCTGGTTTTCGACCGCGACCAGCGCTTTGATGGTCTCGGGTGCGGCCTGGTAGAAGTTCATGCGGGGCTTCATGGTCGTTCTCCGTGGTTGTGGCTTGGGTTAGTGCGCACCGCCGCCAGCGAGCTGGCCCGGCTTCTTCAGGAAGAGTGTCGCCGCGAGTGCGATGATCAGCGCGACGCCGAGCAGGTAGAAGGTATCACTGAAGGCGAGGATGTAGGCCTGCTTCTGCACGACCTTGCCGATCGCCGCGATTGCGCGGTGGGCGGCCGCGGCCTGGTCGGCGACGCCGTGGTTCATGAAATACTGCGTCAGCTGCTCAATCCGGCTCCGCGTGGCCTGTTCCAGCAGCGAGACCGACTGCATCAGCACGTTGGAGTGATATTGCTCGCGTTTGGTCAGCAGCGTCTGCAGCACGGCGATGCCGACCGCGCCACCGAGGTTGCGCATCATATTGAACAGCGCGGAGGCCGAGCCCGCATTCTCCAGCTCGATGCCCGCGGTCGCAACCGCCGACAGCGGCGCCATCACCAGCGCCTGGCCGATGGCGCGGACGATGTTGGGCCAGAACAGCTGGTCGGTGGCGTAGTCGTTGGTCATGAAGATGTTCATGAAGTTGGAGCCGGCGAACAGCGCGAAGCCGACGCCGATGATGAGGCGCGGGTCGAAGCGCTGCATCAGCCGCGGTACCAGCGGGATCAGCGCGAGCTGCGGCAGCCCGGTCCAGGCCAGCACCATGCCGATCTGCTCGGCATTGTAGCCCTGGATGCGCGCGAGGTACTGCGGCAGGATGAACACCGAGCCGTACAGCGCGATGCCAAGCAGGAAGTTGGCCAGCATGCCGAAGCCGAAATTGCGGCGGGCGAGCAGGCGCAGATTGAGCAGCGGCTTCTCCACGGTGAACTCGACGATCAGGAAGGCGGCCAGCGCGACGGCGGCGATCACCGACAGGCGGACGATGAAGGGCGAGCCGAACCAGTCGTCCTTGTTGCCTTCCTCCAGCACGGTCTGCAGCGCGGCGAGGCCGATCGCCATGGTGATGATGCCGAGCCAGTCGCCTTGGCGGATCAGCGACAGCTTCATCGGGCTCGGATCGAGCGAGACGTAGAGCATCGCGATCATCACGGCGCCCGGCACTAGATTGACATAGAAGATGTACTGCCAGCCCCAGTTCTCGGTGAGATAGCCGCCGATGGTCGGGCCGATCGCCGGCGCGAACGTCGCCGACAGCGCGAACAGCGCGAGCCCGATCGGCTGCTTGGCCTTCGGCAGCAACGTGATGATCAGCGTGAACGCCATCGGGATCAGCACGCCGCCGGTGAAGCCTTGCACGGCGCGCAGCGCGATCATCTGCGGCAGGTCCTGCGCCAGCGCGCATGCCGCCGAGAATACCAGGAACAGCGCGGCGTTGGTGAGCAGATAGATGCGCACCGAGAACACCTGCGCGAGCCAGCCGGAGAGCGGGATCACCACGATCTCGGCGATCAGATAGGAGGTCGAGATCCAGCCGCCGTCGTCGATCCCGGCGCCGATCGCGCCCTGCACATCGGCGAGCGAGGCGTTGACGATCTGGATGTTCAGCACCGCCATGAACGCGCCGAGCGTCGCCCCGATTACCGCGATCCAGGTTTTCGTGGGGATCGCCGGCGCCGCCGGCGCTGCGGGGGCGGGGAGCGCGGCGGCGTTCGCTGGGTCGGCTGTGGGCTGAAGTGCGGTCATCGAGGTCGTCCTTGCTACCCAAACAAGATGTATTAGGCGGCCGGTTTCGATAATCCGAGAAAGACTGGAAGGATTGTCCGGTAGAGGTTGATAATCAACGGCTGCGGCTGAGAGAGCGACTGCGGTTATGACCACGGCACGACGGTTGCGTTTGGCCTGCGTGCCGTCGACTAGTGAGGTGAGCACGCCTCTCAAGCTCCCGCTTGCGGGGAGGGTGGGTGGGGGCTCTCTCCACAAGATGACTCGCGGAGAGAGCCCCCACCCGCAAGCGGGAGAGGCGAAGAGGGCGTAGACAGCAAAACGCGATCGACCACGGATGGGTGATCGATCGCGCGGAGCCAGCCGAAGAAGCGTTTGGTCCTATCCGCCGTGCTGCCGCGTCGCCGATGCCAGCCGTCGCTTCTCCTCGCGCTCGGCCAGCACCGTCGCCTTGGTGTTGACGGTCGGGATCGCCGACATGCCGGGGCGCAAGAGGCCGGTTAGGCTGTGATCGTCGAGCACGATCTTCACCGGCACGCGCTGTACGATCTTGGTGAAATTGCCGGTGGCGTTGTCGGGCGGCAGCAGCGCGAATTCGAGGCCGCTGGCCGGCGACAGGCTGTCGACATGACCCTTCAGCGTGGTGCCGCGAAAACTGTCGACCGTGAGCTCGACCGGCTGGCCGTTGCGCACATGGGTCAGCTGCGTCTCCTTGAAATTGGCGACCACATAGACCGCGTCCAGCGGCACCACCGCCATCAGCTGGGTGCCGGCCTGCACATATTGCCCGACGCGCAGCGTGCGGGCGCCGACCGTGCCGTCGACCGGCGCGGTGATCCGGGCATAGGACAGGTTGAGCTCGGCCTGCTGCTCGACCGCGCGAGCACGGTTCACCTGCGCTGCGGCCTGGGCGCGCTGCGTGGTCAACACGTCGACCTTGCGCTGCGCCGCCGACAGCGCCGACTTCGCGTGCTGCAATTGCGCGGTGTTGGCGCGCAGCGCTGCGTCGGTCTGTTGCGCACGCTGAATGGTGCCGGAGCCGGACTTCATCAGCCCGTCGTAGCGGGTCTGCTCTTCCTGCGCGAATTTCAGGTTGGCCTCGGCGGCGGTGACGTCGGCCGTGCTTTGGTCGATGATCGGCTGCTGCAATTCGAGCTGGGCATCGAGGTTGCGTACCGAGGCTGTGGCGGCGTCGACATCGGCCTTGGCCTGGCCGAGCGCGGTGCGGTAATCGCGGTCGTCGATCTCGGCCAGCAACTGGCCGGCCTTCACCGGCTGGTTGTCGGTGACCAGCACTTTGGCGATGTAGCCCGAGACCTTCGGGGCGATGATCGTGGAGTCCGCCTTCACGTAGGCGTCGTCAGTGGTTTCGAGGTAGCGGCCGGTGGTGACGTAGTCGTAGCCAAAGTCGGCTGCCACGGCGACGCCGATGATCGCGGCGACCCCGAGCGCCACCCGCTTGACCGCTTTCCGCGATGGGCAGAGGCCGATTTTTGTTGCTTGTTCAGGGACATAAGTAGTGGTCGACATGGCATCCTCCGGGTCGAACATTCGCGTCCTTCCAGAAAGGGCGCCCAGTACGCCCCCTTAGATGCAATGTCCTCCCCGCTGTGATAATCCCGATAAAACTGGAAGCATTATCAAGCCAGCGCTGATAATCCGGACCTTGCCGCATGGATCGCCTGACCAGCCTGACCGCCTTCGTCCGGGTCGTGGACACCGGCGGCTTTTCCGCGGCCGGCCGCAAGCTCAACATGTCCACCACCATGGTGAGCAACCACGTGCAGTCGCTGGAGGACCGGCTCGGCGCCCGGCTGCTCAACCGCACCACGCGCAAGGTCAGCCTCACCGAGGTCGGCCAGGCCTATTACGACCGCTGCGTCCAGATCCTCGCCGACATCGAGCAGGCCGACGACATCGCGGGCGCCCAGCAATCGGTGCCGCGCGGCACCCTGCGCATCTTTACCAACACCCATCTCGTCCAGTTCCTGTCGCCCGCGGTGGCCGAGTTCCTCGCCACCTATCCCGAGGTCAAGGTTGATCTCACGATCGGCGAGCGCAATGCCGATCTGATCGACGAGAACTACGATCTCGCCGTGCGCATGGTGCCGCCGCCGGACTCCAGCCTGATCGTGCGCACCATCGCGACCTGGCGCCACGTGCTGTGCTGCTCGCACGGCTATATCGAACAGCACGGCAAGCCAACGCTGCTGGCCGACCTCTCCGCGCGCAACTGCATGCGCCACGCCAACTATCCCTATGGCGACGAGTGGCGCTTCGCCGACCGCAAGGGCACGCCGGCCGCAGTGCGCGTCTCCGGAAATCTGATCTCCAACAGCGGCGAAACCCTGAAGCTCGCGGCGCTGGCCGGCGTCGGCGTCTTCCTCGCGGCCGGCTTCCTGGTTCGCGACGAGCTGGAGTCGGGACAACTGGTCCGCCTGCTGCCCGAATACCGGCCGGTCGAGCTCACCATGAATGCTGTCTATCCGCATCGCCATCATCTCTCGGCGAAGGTCCGCACCTTCATCGACCTGCTGGTCCATCACGCCACCGAGCAGCAGAAGCTGATCAATCCGTATTCGTGAGCGGTGCGACGTTCCTTCCGCGTCATGACCACCCGGCAGCCGTTGCATAGCCGTTGCGTGTATGAAGATCGCCTCACCTGCCGGGGTCCGTCATGCCGTTTCGTCTCCTCGCATCACTCCTGTTCGCGCTCGCAGCAAACCTGCTGCTGCAACTGCCGGCGCGCGCCGCCTATCCCGACCACATCGTCCAGATCGTGGTGCCGTTCGCGCCGGGCGGCGGCACCGACGTCGTGGCGCGGACGCTGGCGCAGGAAATGCAGAAAGATCTCGGCGTCACCGTGATCATCGAGAACAAGCCGGGCGCCGGCACCATCATCGGCACGCAGAGCGTCGCGGCGAGTCCACCCGACGGCTACATGCTGCTGATGGCGACCTTCGCCAACGCGGTCAATCCGGGCCTCTACAGCAAGCTGCCCTATGATGCGCACAAGGATTTTGCGCCCGTGGCGCTGGTGGCGCGCTCGTTCAACGTCGTCATGGTCAATCCCGCTTCGCCGATCAAGTCGATTGCCGATCTGATCGCAGCCGCGAAGGCCGATCCGCAGAAGCTGTCCTACGGCACCTATGGCACCGGCACCTCGGCGCATCTCGCCGGCGAACTGTTCAAGCACATGGCCGGGGTCAATCTCACCACCGTTCCCTACAAGGGCGCGGCGCCCGCCATCACCGACCTCTTGGGCGGCCAGATCCAGGTGATGTTCACCACGGTGGCAAGCTGCGCCTCGCTGGTCGAGGCCGGGCAGCTGCGCGCGATCGGAGTGACGTCCGCTGAGCGCTCGGCCGCGTTCCCGCAATTGCCGACGGTGTCGGAAGCCGGCGCCTCCGGCTATGTCGCCGAATCCTGGTACGGCCTCTACGCGCCGGCGAATACGCCGCCCGACATCATCGATCGCCTCAACAGATCGGCGGCCAAGGCCGTGCAGGCGGAGGCCTTCAAGAAGCTCAGCGTCAATGAGGGCCTCGTGATGGTGGCCTCTCCTCCGGCCGAGCTCGACCGCTACTTTGCCGGCGAGGAGGCGCGCTGGCGCAAGGTGATAAAGGACGCCGGCATCAAGGCCGAATAGGCGGCATGCACCAGGTGACGATCACATCTTTTTGCGTCGCATTGCCGTAACCGTGATTCTAGACGCAACGGACCGGTTCCTGGATCGTTGCCATGATCAGCGGAACCTCCCGCCTTGAGCTGTGTCTTGCGTCAAAGAGTAGGCCATGTGGATTTTGTTGCTGCTGCCGTTCATCGGCTTGCTGTGGGTGCCGTTCTATAATTTCGTCGAGCCGTCGCTGTTCGGCTTTCCCTTCTTCTACTGGTACCAGCTCGCCTGGGTGCCGATCTCCTCGCTCTTGATCTGGCTGGTCTATCGCAGCCGCCGGCCCGATACCGACGAGCCGCGGTGAGGGGACAGCCATGACCGATCACATCGCCTGGGTGGCGCTCTCCGTCTTCATCTTCTTTTTCGCGCTCGTCACCGTGATGGGCTTCTTCGCGGCGCGCTGGAAATCCGGCCCGGTCAGCGAGCATCTCGACGAATGGGGCCTCGGCGGTCGCCAGTTCGGCACCTGGATCACCTGGTTCCTGGTCGGCGGCGATTTCTACACCGCCTACACCGTGATCGCGGTGCCAGCGCTGGTCTATGCGGTCGGCGCCTACGGCTTCTTCGCGCTGCCCTACACCATCATCGTCTATCCCTTCGTATTCGCTGTCATGCCGGTGCTGTGGAAGAAGGCGCATGCGAACGGCTACGTCACCGCCGCCGATGTCGTCCACGGCGCCTATGGCTCGCGCGCGCTCGAGCTCGCGGTGGCGCTGACCGGCCTGGTCGCGACCATGCCCTACATCGCGTTGCAGCTGATCGGCATGGAGGTCGTGATCAAGGCGATGGGGCTATCCGGCGAACTGCCGATCATCGCCGCCTTCGTGATCCTCGCGCTCTATACCTATAGCTCCGGCCTGCGCGCGCCGGCGCTGATCGCCTTCGTCAAGGACATCATGATCTACATCGTGGTGCTGACCGCCGTGGTCGTGGTGCCGGCAAAGCTCGGCGGCTACGGCGCGGTGTTCGCGGCCGCCAACGACGCCTTCACGGCCAAGGGCGGCGCCACCGGGCTGACGCTGAAGCCCGGGCAGTATCTGCCCTATGCGACGCTGGCGCTGGGCTCGGCGCTGGCGGCCTTCATGTATCCGCACACGCTGACCGGCATCTTCGCCTCGAAGTCGGCGGATACCATCCGCAAGAACGCGATCCTGCTGCCGGCCTATACGCTCTTGCTCGGCCTGATCGCGCTGCTCGGCTACATGGCCTATGCCGCCGGCATCAAGGTGACTTCGCCGAACGACGTGGTGCCGATGCTGTTCAAGACGCTGTTCCCGGAATGGTTCGCGGGCTTTGCGTTCTCGGCGATCGCGATCGGCGCGCTGGTGCCGGCGGCGGTGATGAGCATCGGCGCCGCCAACCTGTTCACCCGCAATGTCTGGAAGTCCTACGTCAACCCGGACATCTCGCACGCCGGTGAGGCGTCGGTGGCGAAGATCACATCGCTGGTGGTCAAGGTCGGTGCGCTCGCCTTCATCTTGTTCCTGCCGACGCAATATGCGCTCGACCTGCAACTGCTTGGCGGCCTCTGGATCGTGCAGACGCTGCCGGCGCTGGTGTTCGGGCTGTTCACCGTCTGGTTCCGCGCCGAAGGGCTGCTGCTCGGCTGGGCGGTCGGCATCGGCTGGGGCACGTATACGGCGTGGAGCAACGGGCTGAAGCCGCTCGCCAGCATCTCGCTCGGCGATGCCAGCTACAGCTTCTATGTCGGCCTCGGCGCGTTGCTGCTCAACATCGTCGTGGCGGTGCTCGCGACTGTCGTGGTCGGCCTGATATCACCCGCCAAGCGCCGCGCGGCGGCCTGAGCCGTCGCCTTGGTCTGACGGGGCGGAGGCAAGTCGCGCGGTGAGCCGCGCAACCTCCGCCCTGGTCTTTTCGATCGCGGCATCCTTCACCGGCCCATAACCGCGGATCTCCATCGGCGCCTTTGCCAGCGCGACGAGATCGGGCAGCCGTGCCTTGTCGAGCTTGCCGAGCATGGTCTCGATCAGCGCCTCATACCAGGTGATCAGCTCGCGCTCGGTGCGGCGCTCCGCGGTGTAGCCGAACACGTCGAACGCCGTGCCACGCAGCCCTTTCAGGCCCGCGAGCAACCGCAGCGGCGTCTGGATCCATTGTCCGAACGCGCGCTTCCTCGGCCGTCCCCGTGCATCGCGCTGCGCCGGGAGGAACGGTGGCGCAAGGTGATATTGCACCGTGAAGTCGCCGTCGAACTCCTGACTGAGTTCGTCGAGGAAGCCCGACTGCATATGCAGCCGCGCCACCTCATATTCGTCCTTGTAGGCCATCAGCTTGAACAGCGACCGGGCCACGGCGTCGGTCAAGGTCTCGCTGCCGAGCGCCACTTCGGCGCGACGCACGCGGTCGATTGTCGCCCGATAGCGCGCGGCATAGGCCTCGTCCTGATACGCCCTGAGGAAATCGGCGCGCCTCGCGATCACCTGCTCCAGCGTCTCCGGGACATCGGCCGCAGCACCGTCGGCCTTCGGCAAGAACTCCGGATCGGCGAAGGCGATCCGGCCCCAGGCCAGCGCCTGCCTGTTGCGCTCGATGGCGACGCCGTTCAATTCGATCGCGCGCGTCAGCGCCTCCAGCGAGACCGGCACCAGGCCCTGCTGCCAGGCGAAGCCGAGCATCATGATGTTGGCAAAGACGCTGTCGCCGAGCAGCCGCTCGGCCAGCGCGTTGGCGTCGATCATGGTGAGGTTGCCCGACCCGATCACTCGCTCGATCGCGCGCAAGCGAACCGGCGAGGCGAGGTCGGCGTCGCGAAAGCGCACCACGTCGCCGGTCGGCATCTCGGCGATATTGACCGCGGCGCGCATTCCCTTGCGATAGGTGCCGGATGCTTTTGCCGACGAGCTCACCACGAGGTCGCAACCGATCAGCGCGTCAGCCGCGCCCTGGTCGATCCGCACCTGATGCAGCGCGTCGGGCGTAACCGCCAGCCGCAGGTAGCTCAGCACGGGGCCGAACTTCTGCGCAAAACCGGTGAAGTCGAGCACCGAGACGCCGCGGCCCTCGAGATGCGCGGCCATCGCGATCAATGCGCCGACTGTAATGACGCCGGTGCCGCCGACGCCGGTGACAAGGAGATCATAGGGCCGCTCCAGTCCCGCAAGCTCCGGTACCGGCAGCGCGGCTGCGCGCGCCAGCGGATCGATCGCGCTCGCGCTCTTCGCCCGCCGCTTGCCGCCCTCGATGGTGACGAAGCTCGGGCAGAAGCCGTTGAGACAGGAAAAGTCCTTGTTGCAGGTTGAGAGGTTGATCCGGCGCCTGCGGCCGAACGGCGTTTCCTTCGGCTCGACGCTGAGGCAGTTGGATTCCACCGAGCAGTCGCCGCAGCCCTCGCAGACGAGGTCGTTGATGTAGGCGAAGCGCGCGGGATCCTCGATCGTGCCGCGCTTACGCCGCCGCCGCTTCTCGGTGGCGCAGGTCTGCTGATAGATCAGCACGGTGACGCCGGGAATTGCGCGCAGCTCGCGCTGCACGGCATCCATCGCCTCGCGCGGATGGATGGTGACGCCGGCGGGCAGATCCGCCGGCGAGAAATGCGCGGGATCGTCCGACACCAGCGCGATCCGCGCGACGCCCTCGGCGCGGACAGAGTGCGCGATCGCCTGCACGCTGACCGGGCCGTCGACCGGCTGGCCGCCGGTCATCGCCACCGCGTCATTGAACAGGATCTTGTAGGTGATGTTTGCTTTCGCAGAGATCGCCTGCCGGATTGCCATCGAGCCGGAGTGATAGTAGGTGCCTTCGCCGAGATTCTGGAAGACGTGGCTGTTGCCGGTGAATTTCGATGACGCCGCCCAGTTGACGCCTTCGCCGCCCATCTGGATCAGCGACGAGGTCTCGCGGTCCATCCAGCTTGCCATGAAATGGCAGCCGATGCCGGCCAGCGCCTTGGAGCCCTCGGGCACTTTCGTCGAGGTGTTATGCGGGCAGCCCGAGCAGAAATACGGCGTACGGGTCGCGCCCGGCACCGCGATCATGCGGTCCTGTTCGGGCACCAGCGCGGCAACGCGGCGAGCGAGTTGCAATTCCGGAAACATCGGGTCGAGCCGGCGCGCCAGCACGTCGGCGAGCATGCGCGGCGACAATTCGCCGGTCCAGGAGATCAGCCGCGCGCCGCTCTCGTCATGTTTGCCGACCATCCGGTCCGGCTTGGCGCCGGGATAGTCGTAGAAATACTCCTTGAACTGGCTCTCGATGATGCCGCGCTTCTCCTCGACCACGAGGATCTCGCGCTTGCCTTTCACGAACTCCATCGCATCGTGCAGCGCCAGCGGCCACACCATGCCGACCTTGTAGATGTCGATGCCGAAGCGGCGGCACGCGGCTTCATCCAGCCCGACCAGCCGCAGCGCCTCCATCAGATCGAGATGCGCCTTGCCCGTGGTGACGATGCCGTAGCTCGCATCCTTGATGTCGTAGATGTGGCGATCGATCGGATTGGCTTTCGCGAAGGCGTAGACCGCGTGCTTCTTCGCCTCCAGCCGTTCCTCGATCTGCGGGCCCGGCAGATCCGGCCAGCGATAATGCAGGCCGCCGGGCGGCGGCACGAAATCCGGTTGCACGAAACGGCGCGGCGGCCGCAGCTCGACCGAGGCGCCGGACTCCACGATCTCCGAGATCGCCTTGAAGCCGACCCACATGCCGGAGAACCGGCTCAGCGCGTGCCCATACTCGCCGAATGCGAGATATTCGCCGATATCGGCCGGATGCAGCGTCGGCATGAACCAGCTCATGAAGGCGACGTCGGACTGATGAGGCATCGAGGACGACACGCAGCCATGGTCGTCGCCGGCGACGACGAGCACGCCGCCACGCGGCGAGGAGCCATAGGCATTGCCGTGCTTCAGCGCATCGCCGGAACGGTCGACGCCGGGGCCCTTGCCGTACCAAAGGGCGAACACGCCATCGACCTCGCGATCTCTTTGCGTCTCGACCTGCTGCGAGCCGAGTACGGCGGTCGCCGCGAGGTCCTCATTCACCGCGGGCAGGAATTCGATGCGGCTGTCCTTGAGCTGCTCGCCGATCTTCCACAGTTCGAGATCGACGCCGCCGAGCGGCGAGCCGCGATAGCCGGAGATGAAGCCCGCGGTGTTGAGGCCGGCAGCGCGGTCGCGCCGCGCCTGGTCGAGCACGATGCGGACGATCGCTTGCGTGCCGGTGAGGAAGACGCGGCCGCGGTCGCGGCTGTAGCGCTCGGACAGCTGATAGGCGTCGAGCAACGGCATCTGGCCCATGACTGACCTCTCCGGGATTCGCGATGTCTGATCCGACAAGGCTATGCCTGGGGGCGTGGTAGGTCTTACCTATCCATTCATTTGTCGCGGAAAAATCGGCAGGATATTGCTGAGAACGATGTAGTTCGGTAGGATCTACCAAATCGAGGGCCTCGCAATGGTCGAAGAGCAGGACGAGAAAATCCTCGCCGAACTGCAGAAGGACGGCCGCGCCACCAACCAGCAGCTTGCGGAAACCGTCGGGATGTCGACCTCGGCGTGCTGGCGCCGGGTTCGTGCGCTGGAAGAGTCCGGTGTCATCTCGGGCTATTCGGCGCTGGTCGCGCGCGAGCGCGCCGGCTTTGCGACCTCGGCGATCCTGCACGTTTCGCTCGAGCGCCACGACGTCAAATTCGTCGACGAGTTCGTCGCGCGGGTGATGAAGCGCCGCGAGGTGCTGGAATGCTTCGCGACCACCGGCGACGCCGATTATCACCTGCGCGTCGTGGTGCGCGACATGGACGCCTACAACAAATTCCTCGACGAGTTCATGTTCCGCATCCCAGGCATCCGCCACGTCCGTACCAACGTGATCCTGAAGGAGATCAAGACCGGCGTGGCGTTGCCGTTTTGAGGTGACGACGATGATGGGGCCGCGCGCTCAATTTTGTCCCGTCACCCTGAGGAGGCCGCGTAGCGGCCGTCTCGAAGGGCGAACGGCCTCCAGCCCGGCCGTGCATCCTTCGAGGCTCGCCCAGCGGCGCAAGTGCGCCGCAAGGCTCGCGCCTCCAGCGACAAAGGCGAAGCCTTTGCGCGGGGATGACGGTCGAACCAGTCGGTAGGATGGGTAGAGCGAAGCGAAACCCATCATGGTGCCGCGGGTTCGACTTGATGGGTTTCGCTACGCTCTACCCATCCTACGAAGATACGGGTCATGCTGCCTGTTCTGTCGACTTGGTCTTCAACAGAATCATGAACACCATGACATGGCTGACCAGCAGCAGCGGCACATAGAGCGCCGGAATATAGATGCCGGCGCCGAACAGGCCGGGATCGCCGATCTTCACGCCGTTGTAATAGGCGTTGAGAAGGTCCAGCGTGCCCCAGATGTTGAAGACCCAGACGATCGGAATCGCGATCGCCCACCGCCAGGACAGCGCCGCCATCGCAAGCAGCGCGAGAACGGCGGCGACGAGATCGCCCCATCCGACCTCGCTTGCGAAATCCGTGCTCAACTGCGGCGACACGAACCCGGCCACCATGAAGTTCATGCCCAGGAACCTGAACGCATGGAACGCTGCGAGCAGTCGGAGCGCGTTATCACGTGGCATCGCGCGGACCGCCGGCCAGACGTAGGTGACGGCGACGACAGCACTTGTCAGAAACCCGCCGGCGACGCTGAGGACGAATGGAAGATTGAAGCCCGGGGGCATCGGCGGATTCCCTTGTTGTCGATCGGTTCGGCTGGCTTGCGTTCAGGACCTTGACGCTCAGGGCTTGGCGACGAGCAGGCGGAGCGGCAGCAGCGGGCCGACCCCGATGTACTCGTGATCCATCAGATCGAGCTTGGACAGCGGCAGGCCTTCCATGATCGCGTGCGCCTCGGATGCATCCTTGGCGTCGAGCAGCAAGATCACGCCGCGCCCGTCGGAGCGCGAATACCATTCGCGAATCTTGCCGTTGAGATAGAGCTGCGCGGTCTGCCGGATTTCGTCCGGCATCACGGCCATCACCTGATCGCGGGTGACGCCGGCTTTCGCAGTGAGGATGACCATCACGCCTGTGGTGATGGTGGAGGCGGCTTGGGCTTGTGCTTGAGCTTGGGCAAAGGAGGGAGCGGTCATGGAAGTGGTGCCTGTCAGAGTGAGGGTGAGAGCCAGGATTGTGTGACGGATTGTTCGCATCGGTCGCAGGTCTCCGCTCACGACGGGTGTCGTGATGTTGCATGGAGCAGCGCGCGTCGCGTTGCCGCTGCTTGTGGCTCCGATGTAGGGCAGCTTTCCGCGAGCGACTATTCGCGATAATGTTCACGGGCCATGAAGCAGAACTTCACAGTCCGGCAGGGCGCGCTCGACGGCGTCGAGGCATTCCTTGCCGTCGCCCAGCACCGCAGTTTTCGCCGTGCGGCGGCCGAGCTCGGCGTCACGCCATCGGCGATCAGCCAGGCGGTGCGCGCCCTCGAGGCGCGCCTCGGCGCGGTGCTGTTCATCCGCACCACCCGCAGCGTCGGACTGACCGATGCCGGCGAACGGTTTCTGGCGCGCGCAAGACCGGCATTCGAGGAGTTGGTCGCGGCGAGCGGGGCGGCGCGGGAGCTCGGGCAGAAGCCCGCCGGGCTGTTGCGTCTCACCGTGCCGCGCTCGGTGGTGCCGATCCTGCTGGAGCCGCTGATCGCGTCGTTCTGCAAGGCCTATCCCGAGATCGAGGTCGAGCTCGCCGCCAGCGAGGAATTGGTCGACCTCGCCGCCGGCGGCTTCGATGCGGGCATCCGGATGGGCCAGTTCATCAATCCGGACATGGTCGCGGTGCGCCTGACCAAGCCGTTCCCGTTCGCCATCGTCGGCAGCCCGGACTATCTCGCGCGCCGCGGCCGCCCCAAGCGTCCGGACGATCTGCGCGCGCACGCGTGCCTGCGGCTCCGGCGGTCGAACGGAGGGCTCGCGCCGTGGTCGCTGAACGACAATGGCCGTTCGATCGAGCTTGCCGTGTCGGGATCCTTCATCGGCCATGATTTTCCGACGCTGGTCGGCGCCGCCATCGAAGGCGTGGGCCTCGCGCAAGTCCCCGCACCGCTGATATCAGGCGCCGTCAAGGAGAAGAAGCTCGTCCGCGTGCTGGAGCCATTCGCGCCGCCGACGCCGGGCGTGTTCCTCTACTATCCCGGCCATCGCCAGATCATGCCGAAGCTGCGCGCCTTCATCGATCACGTGAAGAGCAGGCCGCGGGCCGCGCGGTGAGGAGAGCCCGGATTTGCATTGCTCGTTCACGTCATCTCGGAATGACGGGAGGGTCTAGGCGCGCTTCTGAGGATGCCAGTCAGGCACCGTCTTGACCATGTGCCAGACCAGCAGGTCGAGGGCGCGGGTCATGCCTTCCCGCGACCTGGTATTGGTGAACGCCGACCAGCAGAAATCGCCGCTGGTTCGCACCGAGATCGTCGTCGTTCCGTCCAGGAGGCCGCTGTGCCACCAATTATTGTTCGCGGTGACGAACAGGCCCTTGGCGTAGCGGGGGTTGATGGCGCTGGGGGTGCTCATGACGCGGAGGCTGTCGTCGGTCAGCAGCTGCTCAGTGTCCTTGAAGCCGTCGATATGGACGAACAGCGTCGTCAAATCGCCCGGCGTCGCAATCCAGCCGCCGTGCGAATCCATCCGGGCGACGTTCATCCGGTACGGATCGCCGGTCTGGCTGTAGTATTTCACTTCGTTGCTTGCGCGCTCGCTCAGCGTATTGCCGGCAATCTGCATGTCGGTGATGCCGCATCGCTTCAGGACGGCGTCCTTGATGTATTGCTCGTAGCTCTGGCCGCTCAGCTTTTCGATCACGCGGCCGAGGATGCAATAGCCGAAGTTCGAATAGGCATAGGCTTCGCCTGGCGGACTGGTGAGCGGCATATGCTCCAGCGTCCAGCCGATCAGTTCGCGATGCTTCAGGTTCTGGTTCATGAACATCGGATCGCGAGACTGGTTTCCCCAGGTCCCGGTGGTATGGGTCAAGAGATGCTCGACCGTGATCTGCTCGACATGGGAGCGAGACGAGCCGACTGGCATCAAGCTTGGCAGCGTGGGTGTCGTCGGATAGTCCTTGCCGAGAATGGAGCTTGCGCCGAACACATAGTCGCCGAGCCGCAATTTGCCGGCCTCGATCAGGGTGAAGATCCCGGTCGAGGTCACAGGCTTCGATATGCTCGCGATCCGGAAGCGGTGTTGCGGGGTCAATGCTTCGCCGGTCTCCCGATCCGCAACCCCGAACGCCTCGACATAAGCCGGCTTTCCCTTGATTGCGATCGCGATCGAAAGACCCGGTACATCGTAGTCCTTCATGAAGTCGGCGGCCAGGTCAGCCATCTGCTTGCGTTGCTCCGACGTCGGAAGCTCCGCGGGCTGCTCGGCAAGGGCGGTCGACGGCCCGCAAACGATCCCTGCGGCCGATAGCAGGGAGCCCTGAAGCAACGTTCGACGTGAAAGTGGCATGGCTGACTTGTCTGATGAGTGCGCGCGGACCTTATTGCGCTTTGCCCTGTGTTGTCACGATGCGAACGGCTGTGTGATCACGTCACGATGGCCCGTCGGGCAAATGCCGTCGCGAGAATGCGAGTGTGTGATCCACCAGCGGCGCCACAAACTCGCCGTCGTGCCGGCGAAAGCCGGGACGACAAATGGAGAGAGAAGCGACCCGGTCCATCACCGTCATGCTGAGGTGCGAGCGCAGCGAGCCTCGAAGCACGACGGCCCGGCTCTCGACGCAAGGATGGAGCGGCGGCCGTGCATCCTTCGAGGCTCGCTTCGCGAGCACCTCAGGATGACGGCTCTAAAGTGGTGCAACCCGCCTCACACCTTCTCCCTCACGAACCTGTTCCGCAGCGTGCCGATGCCGGTGATGTCGATCTCGACCACGTCGCCGTCCTTCAGGTCCGGCGAGGCGCCGTCGGTGCCCATCCAGATCACGTCGCCGGGCGACAGCGTGAAATATTTGGTCAGTTCGACGAGGAACGGGACGATGCCGAAGATCATCTCGTTGGTGTGGAAGCGGCCGGTTTCCTTGCCGTTGACGCGGATCGCGGTCTCCATGCGGTCGAGGTCGACATCGGTCTCGATCCACGGGCCCATCGGCTTGAAGGTATCGGCGTTCTTGGCACGCCACAGCCCGCGATCCGCCTTCTGCCAGCTGCGTTCGGAGACGTCGTTGCCGATGGTGTAGCCGAACACACAGTCCATCGCGTTGGCTTCGGTCAGATGCTTGGCTTTCTTGCCGATCACGACAACGAGCTCGCCCTCGTAATGGATCTTCTCGGTCGCGCTCGCGGGGATCACGACGTTCTCGTCATGGGCGATCAGCGCGTTCTGCGCGCGGTAGCCGATCTCGGGACGATCGGGAACGTTCGGCACGGTGCCGGCCTTGTCGGCGGCCTCTTTAAGGTGCTTCAAATAATTCAGCCCGACGCAGTAGAAGGTGCGCGGGATCAGCGGCAGCTCGATCTTGACGTCCTTCAACGCATGCGTCTTCGACGTCTTGCTCCATTCGCCGAACGGATCGCCGTTGACGGTGGTGACGGTGTCGCCCTCGACGAGGCCCCAGGATGTATTGCCTGCGGCGGTGAATTTCAGCCAGCGCATGATGATGTCCCTCTATTCCGCGGCCTGCGCGCGGGTCTTCCAGGCGCCCGCGGCCGGGCGCTTCAGTCCGAGATTCTCGCGCAGCGTCGTGCCGGCGTAATCCTTGTGGAACAGCCCGCGCTTCTGCAGTTCGGGCACCACGTGGTTGACGAAGTCGGCATAGGAGCCCGGCACGTAGCTCGCCGCGACGACGAAGCCGTCGCAGCCGCGATTGACAAACATCTCCTCCAGCCGGTCGGCGATCTCCTTCGGGCCGCCGACCATCGCGTCCTGCACCTGGCCGCGGCCGGAGAAGGTGATGAAGTCGCGGGTCGAGGGATTGGTCTTGCCGGAGGTGCGCAGCACGCCGTCGCGGATGCCGAGCATGCCTTGCATGCCCTGCAACTCCTCGGTGGTTAGCGGCTCGTCGATCGGTTTGGCGCCGAAATCGAAGTTGAGGCCTTCGGCGAGCAGCGACAACGCGTCGATCTCGAGCGGCAGCTTCTGGATCACCGCCATCCGGTCCTCGGCCTCGGCCTTGGTCGCGCCGGTGACCGGCGTGATCAGATTGCAGAGGAACATCTGGTCGGGATCGCGCCCGGCCTTGGCGGCTTCGCCCCGGATCGCGTCATAGCCCTGCCTGGCATTGGCGAGGTTGCGCGCCGCGGTGAAGATCACCTCACCCCAACGCCCGGCAAAGCGCTGGCCGCGGCCGGAGGCGCCGGCCTGGATCACGACGGGATGGCCCTGCGGCGAGCGCGGCACCGTGAACGGGCCGCGCGAGGTGAAGAATGTGCCCTTGTGGTCGAGCCGCTTCACCTTGGTCGGATCGGCGAAGCGGCCGCTCTTCTTGTCGATCAGCAGCGAACCGTCTTCCCAGGCGTCCCAGTGGCCGAGCACCACCTCCATGAACTCGTCGGCGCGGTCATAGCGATGGTCGTGCTCGAGATGCTGCTCGCGGCCCATGTTGAGCGCTTCGCCGTCATTGACCGACGTCACCACGTTCCAGGCGGCGCGGCCACCCGTCATCAGGTCGAGCGTGGCGAAACGGCGGGCGACGTCGAACGGCTCGAAATAGGTGGTGGAGGCGGTCGAGGCGAGACCGAGCCTGGTGGTGACCATGCCCATCGTGGTCAGCACCACGATCGGGTCCATCTTCACGCAGCGGATGCCGTATTCGACGGTGTGGGCGTGATCGTTGCCGTAGCGATCGGGCATTGCCAGGCGATCGTCGAAGAACGCCATGTGGAACTTGCCGCGCTCCAGGATACGCGCGATCTCCTGATAGTAGTCCGCCGACATCGAATCGTCGCGCGATTCCGGGTGGCGCCAGGAGCTCGGCAGGTTGGTGCAGTTCTGCGCCTGCAAAAAGCCAACCAGCGCCATTTGCCGTGTCATGTCGTTCTCCTGTGTCCGCAACTATCAGCGAAGGTCGAGCTCATCGGTGAGCTTGTAATCGGCGGCGAGCGCCTTGAGCTTGTCCCAGGTCGCATCCTCGATCTCGATGCCGTCCTTGCGCCGCTGCTGCTCGCGCAGATATTCGATCTCGCCGGGATAGAACACGCCGCGGCTCCCTTCCGAGGGCGGCGTCGATTTCAAATAGCGGGCGAAGTCGGCGACTTCCTTCCTGAAGTCCTTGAGCGGACGGAATGCGGCGACGTTGAACACCGCCATGAAGCAGCCGTCGTTGTGTCGGCCGGTCGGCTCGACGCCGAAGCCGAGCCCGGTCAGGAGGCCGCACAGCACCTCGACCATCGCGGCAAGGCCCGAGCCCTTGTAGCCTTCGCTGCCGCCGAGCGGCAGCAGCGCGCCGCCCTTGCGGTAGTCTTTCGGGTCAGTGGTGTCGCGCCCCTCAGCATCGATGATCCAACCCTTCGGGATGCTCTCGCCACGCGCCACCGCGAGCTGGATCTTGCCGGCGGCGACTGCCGAGGTCGCCATATCGAGATAGAATGGCGCCTCGAGGTCGGAGGGCACCGCGATCGAGAGCGGGTTGGTGCCGAGCCGGGCCTCGCGGCCGCCGAACGGCGCCACGTGTTTCGGCGAGCGGCCGGAATCGGCGGCCGCAATCCCGATCATGCCTTCGCGCATCGCCATCATCGGGTAATGCGCGAGCCGTCCGACGTGGCTTTGGCGGAACACCGTGCAGGCCGCGACATTGGCGGTCTTCGCCTTGTTGATGGTCATCTCCATCGCCTTGGCGTTGACGTGGAAGCCGAAGCCCCAATGACCGTCGATCACAATCGTGGTCGGTGTCTCCTGCACGATGGTCCATTTCGCGCCGGGCACGATGTGGCCGGCCTTGATGCGGTCGATATAGGTCGGGATTGCGATCACGCCGTGGGAGTCGTGGCCGGCGAGGTTGGCGTTGACGCAGCCGGAGGCGACTGCGCTGGCTTCCTCCTCCGATGCGCCGGCACCCTTGAGGAGTGCCGCGCCGATGCGCGTGAGACGGTCGGCCTGGACGATCGGCATGGGGATTTCCTCACGGTCTGCCCGCGTGATGCGCGGGTCGTGCTTGCTGTTGTCGACGTCATGCTCTCAAAGCGCCGAGGGGCGAGCAAGGGCAGAAAAATCCGGGCGGCCATACCGCCAGCAGGGTGCTCGCCGCCGCGATTTCACGGAGTGGAACGGGCGCGGTCGCGATGCGGAATTTGGCTGCTCGGGCGGCGCGAGCAGGACGTCCATCCGCGCCTCGCCACCCTCCGCCTCAGGCTGGCACACCGGTGTCCGTAATATCCCGGAAAACCGCCGCCGGCGTTCGTCAGCCGTTTACTTTGTCGTGCAACTTGCCGGATACGCTAACCACCACTTAGGCCTCTCGCGGGCAATGTTCCCTGCCAGATTGGAGGGGTTGGCCCCCGGGCCTTCAGGAATCGTGCAGTCGAGCATCGGGCGTACCTTCGCGGCGTTGAGTGCCACCAACGAAGCGATCCTGTACGCGAAATCACCAGAAGAATTGTACGGCAAGGTCTGCGAAGCCGCGTTCTCGAGCGGGAGCTTCCTGGCCGCGACCGTGTTTTTGCTGGAGCCGGATACCGGTCTCTTGAGGTTCGCGGCTGGCTACGGCGACGATGTCGCGCGACTATGCAGCATCACCATTTCCGCGATCGCCAACACCCCGGAGGGCGAAGGCGTGGCCGGCCGCGCGTTCCGCGACCAGAAGGCCTGCGTCCGCAACGACTATGTCAACGACGCTGTTTCGGCGGCTTGGCGCAGCGGCGCGGCAGCGGCAGGCGTCGGGGCGGCCGCCGCGGTGCCGCTGGTTTGCAACCGGCGCAGCGTCGGCGTCTTCATGGTGACGCGGCGCGAGATCAATTCGCTCAACGACGAGGCCGTTTCGCTGCTGGAGCGCATGGCCGCGAACGTGTCCTTCGCGCTCGATAATTTCGACCACGAGGCCTCGCGCAAGAGCGGCGAGCGGGCGATGCGTCGGCTTAACCGCATGTTCGGTGCGATCAGCGCAACCAACGAGGCGATCCTTCGCGCCAAGACCGAGCACGATCTCTATCAGCGGGTCTGCGATGCCGCGGTGTTCAGCGGAAAGTCCTTCGCGACGGTGGTGCTGCTGGCCGAACCCGACACGCACTGGTTCGAACCTGTCGCCGGCACCGGCGAGGCGCTCGACCTGATCACCCAGACGCGCTTCTCGACCGATCCGGACAACGTCTACGGCAAGGGGATTTGCGGCGAGGCGTTCCGGACCCAGCGGCCCTGCGTCGAGCACGACATCCCGATATCGATGGGCCCGTCGCATATGCCGATCGGCGGCAGCGGCCTGATGGCCTGCGTGGCGCTGCCGCTCACCCGGTTCGGCAAGAGCGTCGGCGTCCTGATTTTCTTCACCGGCAATTCCTGGGCGCGTGACGAGGAGATCATCGCGCTGCTCGCGGGGATCGCCGAGAATGTCTCGGTCGCGCTCGACAATTTCGGCCGTGCCACCGAAAAGGCCAAGGCCGACGCCGAGCGCGAGCGGCTGTCGCGGATGTTCGCGGCGCTGAGCGCGACCAACGAGGCGATCATGCGCGCGAGGTCGCGGCTCGAGATGTTCGAGCTGGTCTGCGCGGCGGCGGCGCATGGCGGCGGATTCAACTCCACCAGCATCCTGATCGCGAAGCCCGGCGACGATTTCCTGGAGATGATGGCGGTCGCGGGGCCTACCGCGGCAAATGCGCGCCGCCTCAACGTCTCGCGCAGCGAGGCTCGCCCCGAAGGGCGCGGCGTCTGCGGCCGGGCGTTCCGCTCGCGGCGCGCCTGCATCAACAACGATTTTCTGGGCGACGTCGCCAGCAATCCGTTCCGCGACGTCATCGACCGCGAGGATGCGCGATCGGGCGCGGCGTTCCCGTTGATCGTCGACGACGAGCCGGTCGGCGTGATGCTGTTCATCTCCGCCAAGCGCAACACCTTCTCGGCTGAATTCGCCGAGCTGCTGCAGCGGCTCGCCGACAACGTCTCCTATGCGCTCGGCAGCTTCGACCGTGCCGACGAGAAGGCGCGGACCGAGGAGCAGAAGGAGCGGCTGCGGCGGATGTTCGCGGCGCTGAGCGCGACCAACGAGGCGATCATGCGGGCGAAATCCCGCAGCGAACTGTTCGATCTGGTCTGCGATGCCGCGGCGGTCGGCGGCCAGTTCGTCTCGGCCACGATCAGGCTGGTGCGGCCGGGCGAGGTCTTCCTGGACAATGTGGCCGCCTCGGGCCCGGACCGGGTGCGGGCCCGAGAGGTTCAGCTGTCGGCCGACGCGACGCGTCCGGAGGGACAGACGCTGACCGGCGTTGCGATCCGCACGCGCAGGCCCTGCATCAGCAACGACTATCTCAGCGATTTCGGCCCCGAATCGCACGTCTATCCGGCCGTGCGCGACAGCGGCAGCAAATCGGGCGCAGCCCTGCCGCTGCTCAAGAACGGCGAGGCGATCGGCGCGCTGGTGTTTCTCTCCAGCGAGTTCGGCACCTTCAGCCCGGAGATGATGGCGCTGTTGCAGCGGCTTGCCGAGAACGTGTCGTTCGCGCTTGCCAATTTCGATCGCGCCGACGAGAAGGCGCGGGACGACGAGCAGAAGGAGCGGCTGTCGCGGATGTTCGCGGCGCTGAGCGCGACCAATGAGGCGATCATGCGGGCGAAGTCCCGCGCAGAATTGTATCGACTGGTCTGCGCGGCGGCGGCGACCGGCGGCAAGTTCACCTCGACTACGATCGCGCTGGCGCAGACCGGAAGCGACTATCTGCGGATCGTCGCGATTGCGGGGCCGGCGGCGGAGGGCGCGCGCCAGGTGACGCTCTCGACCAGCGAGGCGCACCCCGAGGGGCGCGGCGCCTGCGGTCGGGCGTTCCGCTCCGGCAAGGCGTGCATCATCAACGACTATTTTGCCGATCCCGAGACCGCCGCTTTCCATGAGCGCGCGCGGCTCGATGGAACGCAGTCCAGCGCCTCGTTTCCGCTTGTTGTCAGCGGGCAGGTGGTCGGGGTCATGATCTTCGTCGCGATCGACAAGGACACGTTCACGCCGGAGTTCGCCGAATTGCTGCAGCGCCTTGCCGACAATCTGGCGTTCGCGCTCGAGAGCTTCGATCGCGCCGATGAGAAACACAAGGCCGACGAGCGCATCGAATATCTTGCCTCGCACGACAGCCTGACCAATCTGCCGAACCGCGAGACGTTCAACGAGATGCTGCATCACGCGATCTCGGCGGCGGATCGTCATCGCCGGCAGCTCGCGGTGCTGTTCATCGATCTCGACCGCTTCAAGGTGATCAACGACTCGCTCGGCCACGACGCCGGCGATATGCTGCTGGTGGCGATCGCCGAGCGGCTGCGTGGATCGTTGCGCGCGAGCGACGTGGTGGCGCGGCTCGGCGGCGACGAGTTCGTGGTCATCCTCGAGGAAACCGCCGAACGGGACGACGTCGAGCGCATCGCCGGCGATCTTCTGGTTTCGCTCAGCCAGCCGCTGCAGCTCAGCGGGCATGAGTGCCACACCACGGCCTCGATCGGCATCGCGATGTATCCGGCCGATGGCTCGGACGTGCAGACGCTGACCAAGAATGCCGACATGGCGATGTATCTCGCCAAGGAAGACGGCAAGAATGGCTTCCGCTTCTTCTCCAACGAGATCAGGGCGCAGTCGATCGAGCGCTTGACGATGGAGAGCGCATTGCGCCACGCACTCGAGCGCAAGCAATTCTCGCTCGACTATCAGCCCAAGGTGGACATGGCGAGCGGGCAGATCAGCGGCGTCGAGGCGCTGCTGCGCTGGACCCATCCCGAGCTTGGCAAGGTATCGCCGGGGCAGTTCATCCCGCTTGCCGAGGAAACCGGCCTGATCGTGCCGATCGGCCGCTGGGTGTTGAAGGAAGCCTGCGGGCAGAACATGGCGTGGCAGCGCTGCGGCCTCAGGGCCGTGACGATGGCGGTCAACCTTTCACCGCGGCAGTTCGGCGATCCGAACTTGCTCGACGACATCGACGCGGCGCTGGAGGAGAGCGGCATGTCGCCGGCGTTGCTGCAGCTCGAGGTCACCGAGAGCATGGTGATGCGCAACGTGACGCGTGCGGTGCGCGTGCTCGACGCGATCCAGAATCGCGGCATTCGGCTGGCGATCGACGATTTCGGCACCGGCTATTCATCGATGTCGCTGATGAAGCAGTTCCCGATCGACACCATCAAGATCGACCGCTCTTTCGTGCGCGACCTGCCCAATGATTCCGAGGACGTCGCGATCGCGCAGGCGATCATCTCGATGGGCAAGGCGCTTGGCATGACCATCGTCGCCGAGGGCGTCGAGACCTCCGAGCAGCAGGAATTCCTGCGCGCCCATGCCTGCGACGAGATGCAGGGCTTCCTGTTCAGCCGGCCGCTGCCGCCGCGCGATCTCGCCGAATTGTTGAAGCCGTCGCAGGCAGAGGCGTCGCCGCCGTTGCAGCCGTCGCTGGATGGCGAGGAGACCAGCGTGGCCGGGCCGGATCTAGGGCGGAAACGCGCTGTCGTCTGACGGCTGCACGGGCAGGTCGCGAACGTCGGAATCGGTTGATTCGACCTTGCGCGAGAAATCATAGGGCCACGGCAGGATGTCCTGGCCGGCCAACGTCTGGCGCAACACAACGGCAGCCTCCGCAAAGCTCGCGCCGTCGGCAAGGCGGAGCTGGCGGCTCCAGGCGGATGGCAGCGGTTCGGCGGCATCGCGCATCTCGAATGCCGGCCCCCACCACCAGGCCGGCGCGGGCGGCCGTTCCGGTTCCGCAATGGCGCGCCAGCGCGCGAACTCGTCGACGATGCGGGCAAATTGCAGCTTGGCGGCGGGATGCATCGAAGGCCCTTCCTTGGGCCGGGATGATAGCATCGCTCCCACCCCGCGCAACGCGGCTATTGGCGGCCGTGCTGCCAATGCGCCGTCACGTCGGAGCCCGATTTGTTGAGGTGGACGTGCTGGTCGACATGGTCGACCCAGGACAGCGGAATGAAGTGATGGTGCTGACCGTCAGGCGAGCTTTGCTTGGTCAGCTTGATCTGGTCGGTGCCTTCCATGTGGTCGACCTTGCCGACCGTTTTCTTGTCCGACGAGATCACATCCATATGTTCCCGAATATCAGCGGCGTTTGCCATGCGTCATTTCCTCGTCATGATGATGAGGGGATGAAACGCCGCCTGGATGCAAAGGTTGCTAGCCGGTTCCGGCTACTTCTGCTCGACCTCGGTCGCGGTGGCCGGGCCTTCGCCCATGATCAGCAGCACGGCGTCCTCGTCCTTGGCGCCGTCCCAGTGCACCTGCTTGCCGAAATGGGTGACGAAGCTGCCGGCCGGCATCGCCACGGTGCCGTGATCGGGATCGAATTTTGGACCCGAGCCCACCCACCAGGTGCCCTTGAGCACCACGATGTAGCGGTCGTTGGGATGGAAATGCGGACGGCTGAAGTGATTGCCCTTGGTCCATTTGGTGTAGACCATGTAGAAGCCGGGCTTCGAGGGATCGCCGACCACGACCGCATTCTGCGCGCCGCGCGCGTCAGCCGGGCTCCAGGGAATCTGATCAGGCAGCTTGTAGGTCACGGCGGCCGGATTGAGCTCGGCCGCGGAGCTGACGCTCAGCGTCGCGGCAAAAGCCAACGGCATCATCAGATATCGCCAAGGTCGGTTTGACGCCGTCATCGGTATGCTCCCAGATCGGATTACTCGGGCGACTGCCGCGCCCGTACGTCGCGCGATGCTAGTCGTCCTCGCTTCCGCCCGGCAAGACGCCGCCGTGCATGTCTGATCTCAGGATTGCGGCAACGATCCGTGACACAACGCAGTTGCAATATGAAAAAGCATTTACGCCGCCGCAGACGATGATAGGTTGCGCGCCAACCAAAAGACGGGAGGATAACCTTGAAGAAGCATCTGTCGATACTGGCGGCGGGACTTGTGATCGGTGCGGCCGCGCTGCAATTTTCCACCGCCGCCTCGGGGGACGACGGCTGGGTCACGCTGCTCGACAGCTCCAAGAAGGGTGACTGGGACGAGGTCGGCAAGGCCAATTGGGCGATGAAGGACGGCGCGCTGGTCGCCGACAAGCTCGACGGCAAGGATCTCTCCTATCTCGTCAGCAAGACCCAATACAAGGATTTCCAGATCAGGGCGGAGTTCTGGACCGACGAGGATGCCAACAGCGGCATCTTCATCCGCTGCGAAGGCAACAAGGTGATCGACTCCAAGGTCTGCTACGAGGTCAACATCTTCGACAAGCGGCCGGACCCGACCTACGGCACCGGCGCGATTGTCGACGTCGGCAAGGTCGATCCGATGCCGAAGGCGGCCGGCAAATGGAACGTCTACGAGATCACGGCGCAGGGGCCGCATTTCGTCGTGACGCTGAACGGCCAGAAGACCGTCGACGCCCAGGATTCCAAGCACGCCAACGGCTATATCGCGCTCCAGTATGGTTCGGGCGTGGTCAAGTTCCGCAAGGTGCAGATCAAGCCGCTCTGACGGCGCAGGTTGAGGGGGGCCTCGGTCGCACTGCGACGAGGCCCGTCCTCATTGAGGAGCACTGTCGGTCGCAGAGACCTTCCGATCGTCACTCTGCGTGCGCAGATGATGGCCGATCACGAGCCCGGTCAGGCACAGCAACAGCCCAAGTGCCGGCGGCGCAAACAGCGCCTCTTCCTGGAAGATGCCGTTCACCAGCACGACCATCGTGCCGAAAGCGGCGAGCCCCTGGATGAGGATTCCCGACGAGGCGTAGAGGCGCCAGGCCTTCAGCGCCATCGCCAGGAAGTAGCCAAGCGGCACCAGTGAGCCGATCCCCATCTGGTAGAGCAGCACGCCGACGGCGCTCTCCACCGCGCCGTCCATCGTGCCGGCCGCCTGCGCTGCGTTCCAGTCGATCGAGAAATAACTTTCGGAGAGATTGCCGCCGACGCCAAGTCCGCGGCCGATCGGATTCTGCCGAAAGCCGTCCCACCCGCCCATGAAGCCGATCACGTGGAAGTCGCCGATCTGGAGTCCAATATAGATCGCCGCGATGGCGTACAGCACGAGCCCGACCAGCGCGACGGCAAGGGTGATGGTGGCGCCGAGCAGCCAGGTTGCCGTCCAGGCCAGGGCCACGAAGATGACCAGGATGAGCGCGCCTTTCACGCTACAGCAGATCAGCAGCGGGATCGCAGCCAGCGCCAGCCAGCGATATCCGACCGCGAACAGGAACAGGATGGAGAAGGCGATCCCGTAACCGAAGCTGATCGGGCTCATATTCGGTCCGAAGATACGCAGCAACGACGAAAGGCCGAGGTCCTCGAACAACGGGCTGTTGAGAAAGCTGAAACGGAAGCGATCGATCAGATCCACCGGCACCCTGCCGGTTGCGCGCATCTCGGCTTCCCAGGATCCGGAGCGGGTCGCCTTCAGCTCGTCGAAATGCCAGAACGTGTAGCCGTTGGTGATGGAGAGCCAGAAATCGCGGAACAGCAGTTCGACATATCCGCAGACGATCAGCAGCGCGGCAACCGTCACCAGGAACGGCGTGATGCGGATCTCGAAGGTTGCGGCCGTCAGCAGCGATAGCTGAAACAGAAACAGCGGCAGCGCAATGTTGCGCAGATAGACGAGGGCCGCGTGCGAGTCCTGCGTGGCGCCGAGCAGGAAATACGCCGTTACGGTTGCGAGGGTGATCAACCCCCATTTCATGATCCGGTCGATCTCGGCGGAATGTTTCCGCTCGTGCAGCGCGTAGAGCGCCAGCGTGACCAGCCACATCACCGCGATGACCAGGAAATTGTAGCCCTTGACGAAATCCATCTCCTGCTCGGTCGTCATGTAGGACGACAGGATCGAGACGAAGAGGTTCTGGAAGAAGATGATGAAGATGGCGATCGACGGCGCGTAGGCCGGCACCGCGAGCACGATGGCGCAGCCGATCAGACTTTCGACGACGATCGCGAGCCCGGCGTTGGCCACCTGCATGATCGGCGCGAATGCGATCGATGCCACGGCGATGCCGAGTGCAGGAATCAGATCGCCGGCCAACAGCGGCCGCGGGGCTATCTCTGCTCGCACAGGCTCTGACCTAGCGTGACCGGACGTGTGGGCGTGCCACACCGCATCGTCGATCTAGTGTCCCGAATCCGAAGTTCGCATCATTTGCGGCACCTTCGGAGCGAACTTCGGATTCGATAAGGACACTAGCAAACTTATGAGTCTAGTGTGCTTTATGAATGCGAAGTTCGTGAAAGTGGCTGCCGCGAAATCGCACGAACTTCGCATTCAGCACACTAGCCGCGCATTGTGTAAGAACCGGTTAACCAGATGGGTCAGCGGGTCCCGAGCAGGGCCCTCAGCGCCTCGCGGTCGACCTTGCCAGTGACCGGGTCGGCGAGGCCGAAGCCTTGCGACAGCTCCCAATGGGTCCAGCCCCAGCATTGTTGCCGGGCGTAGGCGGTCACGCCGGCGAGCCAGCGCAGCCGGCTATCGCGCGGCGCGCCGGCCTTGAGCACACCGAATTCATTGATGATGATCGGCCGCGAATATTGCCGTTGCCAGGCGGCCGCCGGTTCGAGCCATTTGTCAATGCCGCGGTCGGGAATGGCACGGTCCACCATCGCGAGCGCCTTGCGCCTGTCCAGCGCGGTGAGTTGCTCCCGCAGCTGCTGTACCTTGGGATCGTCGGAGCGGACCGGATAGGGCAATCCGGTGACGTCGTGCAGCGGTTCATTCGGATCCCAATGGGCCTGATGGGTGAACACCATCGGATCGTAGAAGTGGATGGCATAGACGACGTTCGGATCGTCGAGCGGAGTGAAATCCGGCAGCGAATCCGCGCGCTGCCAGTTGACCGGCCCGGTGACCAGTGTGGTCTGCGGCAGCAGGCCGCGAATGAAGCCGGCCAGCTCCCGGACTTCGCCCTGCCATTGCGCGGCCTCGACATCCGGCTCGTTCAACAGTTCCGCAAACACACGGTCGGACGGATAGCGCTGCATGACCCGTGCGAGCTCGGTCCAGGCGCGCTTCATTTCGGTCATCGCATTGGGCGGATCGTCCTTGTGTAGCGCGTTGAAGCGCTCGCCGGAGTGCAAGTCGATCGACACCGCATAGCCGAGCGCGAGCAGGGTCTTGAGCGCCGCATCGACGGTGCGCAGGCGGCCGTCGATCTCGGCTTTCGCGGCGAAGCGCGGCATGACGAAGTCGGCGGGCACCGGCAGCCGGATGTGGGTCATGCCGGCCTTGCGCAGCTCGCGCAGCAGGGCGCGGGGTGGCGCCGACCGCGGATCGGCGATCCAGCCGTCGGCATTGACGCCGCGTGACAGCGCCTCGAGCCGCTCGGCCGGGACGCCTTCGATCAAGGCGGGACAGGCCCGCGCGGCGACCGACAGCAGAATCGACGCGCTGACCGCGAGGGCAAGGATCGATGGCCGCGTCATGACCGATCAGCGTGCGATGGTTGTCGCGGGATCGTGACGGGTTGCGGGGCGCTCACGAATATACTGCCTGTAGTGTTCGAGCCGGCCGGGGTTGCGGGGCATCGTCCGAAAGATAGCTCGGCGATGCAACGATGCGGTAAAGGCGTAACACGAAAATTTAACTTATGCGCCTTCGCCGACTATCCACGAGAATCGCAAACGAAGCGTTTGGTCGCGACCGCGCCGTGCTGGCGCTGCGTCACTATCCGAAATTCCCCGCGCGGCTGAAGCAGGCGCTCGGCAAGGCGACCCCGTCGCGCGAAGAGGATTGAGCCGCCGGCACAGCGCGCCGCTAGATCCCTCGGACCACGCCCGGCTGGCCCGGTGCGCATTCCAGCGCAGCACGGTCCCAGTTCGCGTTGATGGCCGCGGCCTCATAGCTCGATTGCAGGAATTCGAGCAGCGCCTTGTCCGGGTCGGCAGCCGTCCGCACGGCGTCGTAGGGCAGGATGAATTCGCCAAGCGCTTCGCTGAAGAACGCAGCATCGGGTCGCACCGGCGTGCTGCGATAGCCCGCGGGTTCCGGATAGGCGTAGGAATAGAACGCAGGATAATCGATCGCGCCGCCGCCCGGCCAGAAGCCGGCGCTGCTGACCTCGTGCGAATAGGCCTCGTGTGCCACCTCGTCGGGCAAATGGGGCACGCCGCCGGGATGCCGCGGCGCGGTTCTGCCGGAAAACCGCGTCACCGCGAGATCGAAGCTGCCCCAGAAGAAATGCACCGGGCTCGCCTTGCCGAGGAAGCCGGTCCGGAATTGCTTGAACACGCGATCGCAGTTCACGAGGATCCGGTGAAACTGGCGCACGGCATCCGCGTCGTACGACGCATGCTGCGTATCCTGCGAAAAGCGGATCGGATCGGCGACTTCGTTCGGTATCTCGTCAATGGCGACGTCGATGCCGAGGTCCTTCAGATTGCTCATGACCGCCGCGTAGAAGCTTGCGACCGATTGACCGGCCAGCGCGAATTGCCGTTCGGTGCCGTCGCTGGTCGAGATGCGGAGCACGTGATCGATGAAATCGAAGTCGATCTGGAACGTGCGATCGCCGTCGGGGATCGGCGAGGTCGTCAGCCCGCGCGCCGTGACATAGAGCGTGACGTGCCAGGAGTGATTGAGCCAGGGCGACTTCGCCAGCCGGATCTTGCCGGCGATCTGGGTGAAGAGCTGGAGCGTGGCACAGCTGTCGCGCCACGCCGCGGTCGGCAGTTCCGGCCAGCGGGTCTTCTGTGTGTTGGTCATGACAAACCTCTGGGCTGCGCAACGTACAGTGTTTCGGCTATTACGAATTGGTCGCGATGACCTCGGGGGAACCGATCCTCTCGTTCCGCGCGACGTGCTCTGGTCGGCGAAGCGCACGAACGCGCTTTGCCGTCAAATCGCACGTAGGTTAGTTCGCGGCCCAAGCTCCGTGGCCCTCACCGGCGGCATATCGTCGAGGGCGGCAATCCGGCGGTCAATCTCACGGATCACGTGTTTCGAGAATGGCCCGAAATGCAAATACAGCGCCATCAACATCACGATGTAGCGAAGGGCGCCCGGATTGGACTTGGCGACCTCAACGAAGGTCTTCCAGAACGGTTCGCGGACCTCCGGCAGGGCACGCATGATCGTGTGCACGCCCTCGATGCCGCCAAGCCTCTTGCGTATGTCGCCATCCGGCAGGTCGCGACGCCGGTCGGACCGGTCGAGCATGGCGGCGAGCCGCGACAGCCGTCCTGCATAGGCCGTCGGGTCGAACACGTGCCCGATCACGGCCTTGTAGTCCTCAAGGATGTCACGCAGCGGACGTATGGTGTCGAAATTGCAGCCGAGCGTGCATTGGTCGCCCGCCTGCTCGACTTTCATGAGATCGTGGCCTTCGTGCAGGCGGCCTTCCTTCGCCAGCCGCCGCGTCAGCTGTGTGCCCGGCAGTGCATAGAGCAGTCCAACCATGCAGACTGGAATGCTCGCCTCCTCGATGAAGTCGATCATCGCGTGCCCCATCGAGGCTTTCTCGGTATCGAACCCGACGATGAAACCCGCGGTGACGAACATGCCGTAGCCATAGATCTTGTGAATGCATTCGGCGATGTCGCGCCGGGTGTTCTGCTTCTTCTTCATCTGCACGAGGGTCTCCGGATCCGGGCTCTCAATGCCGACGAAAATCCCGAAGAAGTTCGCGTCCTTCATCGCCTGCAACAGCTCGCTGTCGTCAGCGATATTGATCGAGGCTTCCGTCGAAAACTCGAACGGATAATCTCGCTCCTCCAGCCAGGCTTTGAGCTGCGGCAGCAGGATGCGGATGTTTTTCTTGTTCCCGATGAAGTTATCGTCGACGAAATCGACATGTCCGCGATAACCGTGATCGTAGAGCGCTTGCAACTCAGCGAGAATTTGATCGGGGGTCTTGGTGCGCGGCACACGACCATACAGCTCGATAATATCGCAGAACTCGCAGGTGAACGGGCAGCCACGCGAATATTGCACGCCAATGAAGAGATAGTGCTCGAACTTGATCAGGTCATAGCGGGGCATCGGGCTTAGCGTGACGTCGATCTTGAATTTCTCGGCGATGAACACGCCCTTGCGCTCTCCACTTTCCCAGGCGGCGACAAATTGCTGAATGATTTGCTCTGCCTCACCGATCACCTGGAAGTCCGCGTCGGCGTAAAGATGCGGGCTGGAGGAGACGTCAGGTCCGCCGACACATACCGGCTTGCCGTGCCGGTGTGCGAGATCGATCAGGTGGAGAAAATCAGGCTGCTGGTTGAGCATGCCGCCGATCATGACAAGATCGGCCGAGTCGAGATCGGCGTCCGTCAAGGGCTCGGTGTTACGGTTGATGAGGCGAATATCCCAATGCTTCGGCAGCATGGCGGCGACGGTGATCAGTCCGAGCGGCGCCGCCGGATACTTCGCATCGACGAGTTCACAAGCTTCCGTATAGTTCCAGAAGGAGTCCTGAACGAACTTCGGATAGATCATTAGGACGCGACAGGGAACCGTCATGTTGCTCCGGCCTGGATATTGACGGGCACGATGACACGCGGCTTGTCGCCGCTCAAGGGCTCAATTCGCGGCCAATTGTCAGGCAATCCTGGGCATGGACGCCTGTTACGTCGATTATCGGCCTTTCTTGGCGTCTGTAGGCGTTCCAGCAGCGATCGCTCTTGCGCCGTTGTCCGGGAACGACGTCGCGACTTAGGCAGGGGCGGCAATCGCGAACGAGAATGCCGCCCCCATCGCATCAGCCGTGAAGTTTTCTCGCGGTTTCCGCGATCGCGCGGCCCTGATAGCGGGCGCCGGCGAGTTCGTTCTCGCTCGGCTGGCGGCTGCCGTCGCCGCCGGTGATCGTGGTTGCGCCGTAGGGCGCGCCGCCGGTGACCTCGTCGAGCTTCATCTGTCCGGCAAAGCCATAGTTCAGGCCGACCACCGTCATGCCGAAATGCAGGAGGTTGGTGATGATCGAGAACAGCGTGGTCTCCTGGCCGCCATGCTGGGTCGCGCTCGAGGTGAAGGCGCCGCCGACCTTGCCGTGCAGCGCGCCCTTGGCCCAGAGGCCGCCGGCCTGGTCGAGGAAGTTGGCCATCTGCGAGGCCATGCGGCCGAACCGGGTGCCGGTGCCGACGATGATCGCATCGTAGTTGGCGAGATCGTCGATCTTGGCGATCGGCGCGGCCTGGTCGAGCTTGTAGTACGAGGCCTTGGCGACTTCGGCCGGCACCAGCTCGGGGACGCGCTTGACGTCGACGATGGCGCCGGCTTCGCGCGCGCCTTCCGCGACGGCATTCGCCATCGCTTCGATGTGACCGTAGGCGGAGTAATAGAGAACGAGAACCTTGGCCATGATGGCCTCCTTGTGGTTTGGCAGTAGGGTGAGGTTAAGGAACCCCGTCATTGCCGGGCTTGACCCGGCAATCCATCAAACGGAGAACCTTTGCGAAGCCCGATGGATGCCCGGGTCAAGCCCGGGCATGACGAGTGTGGATGTGGTGATCAGGCCGCGTCGACGAGCACGAGCTCAGCATCCTCGAGCGCGGTGATCTTCAGCTTGGCCTCGTCGCGGATCGCGGCGCCGTCGCGGGCATTGACGCGCACGCCGTTGACCTCGATGCTGCCGGCCGCCGGCACCAGATAGAGGTGACGGGCCTTGTCGGCGGCGTATTCCGCACTCTCGCCGGCCTTCAGCGTGGTGGCGAGCACCCGCGCATCGGCGCGGATCGGCAGCGCGTCATTGTCGCCGTCGATACCCGAGGCGATGGTGACGAGCTTGCCCGAACGGTCCGCCTTCGGGAACGGCTTCGAGCCCCAGGTCGGGTGGCCGCCCTTCGTCGTCGGCTCGATCCAGATTTGGAAGATCTTGGTCCTCGCCGGCTCCAGATTGTACTCGGAGTGACGGATGCCGCTGCCGGCGCTCATCACCTGCACGTCGCCGGCTTCGGTGCGTCCCTTATTGCCGAGCGAATCCTGGTGCGTGATTGCGCCCTCGCGAACATAGGTGATGATCTCCATGTTGGCGTGCGGATGTGCCGGGAAGCCGGAGTTGGGCGCGATCTCATCGTCGTTCCAGACGCGCAGCGCGCCGTGGCTGACATTTTCGGGATCGTAGTAGCTCGCGAACGAGAAGTGGTGCTTGGCCTTCAGCCAGCCGTGGTCGGCGCCGCCAAGCTTTGCGAATGGTCTGAGTTCGATCATGGTCATTCCCCTTGATGTCGATGTTGAGGAGCAGGCCGGGCGCACTGCGCCCGGCGTCTCCAGAAAATTTTGCGATCAGGCGCCGAAGCCGCCGTCGACGTTGAGCACGGTGCCGGTCACGAACGAGGCTTCCGGGCTTGCCAGGAACACGACGCCCGCTGCGACTTCCTCCGGGCGGCCGAAGCGTTGCAGCGCGTGCTGCAAGCGTTGCGTCTCGGCAAACTCGCCACCGTCCTTCGGGTTCATGTCGGTGTCGATCGAGCCGGGCTGCACCACGTTCACCGTGATGCCGCGCGGTCCGAGGTCGCGCGCCGCGCCCTTGGTGTAGCCGACGACGGCCGCCTTGGTAGCGACGTAGTCGGCAAGGCCCGGGAACGAGGCGCGGTCCGCCAGCATGGAGCCGACGGTGACGATGCGGCCGCCTTCGCCCATCAGCTTGGAGGCGGCGCGGATCGCGGTGATCACGCCGTCGATGTTGATCGCCTCCTGGCGGGCGAGCGTCGCGGTGTCGGCCTTGGGGTCGTCGACCGCGCCGCCCGATGCGACACCGGCATTGTTGACCAGGATGTCGAGCCGGCCAAAATCCTTGGCGACGGTCTTCACCAGCTGATCGACATCGGATGACGAGGCCTGGTCAGCCTTGTAGGCGCGGGCGTTGACGCCCTTGCCCTTCAATTCGGCGACCACGGCCTCGGCCTTCTCGGGAGAGGCGACGTAGCTGATCGCGACGCTCGCACCTTCCGCGGCGAGTGCACGGGCGCTGGCCGCGCCGATGCCGCGCGAGCCGCCGGTGACGAGGGCAACCTTGCCTGAGAGCTTCTTTGTCATTGGATTTCTCCATCGGTTGAATTTGATGGCACTTGGATATGCCTCCGGCTGTGGTATAGAAATAGAAACTATTGAAACTCATTGTTTCCAGTATTGAGCAATCAGGACAGCGGCCCATGTCGAAACTGCCGGACTTCGAGGCGCTCGCGATCTTCGCAAAAGTCGTGGAATTACGGTCGTTTGCGGCGGCCGCGACCGAGCTCTCGCTGTCCAAGGCGACGGTGTCCAAGGCGGTCAGCCGGCTGGAGGAGCGGCTCGGCGCCCGGCTGTTCAACCGCACCTCGCGGCGGCTGGCGCTGACCGATGCCGGCCAGAAATTGTCGGAGCGCGCCGCGCGGCTGCTCGCCGACGGCGAGGCGGCTGAGAATGAGGCGCTGGCGCAATCGACCACGCCGCGGGGCCTGGTGCGGCTCGCGGTGCCGATGAGCTTCGGCATCAAGACGGTGGCGCCGCTGCTGCCGGAATTCATGGAGGCCTATCCGGAGGTTTCGATCGACCTGCACTTGAGCGATGCCACGGTCGACCTGATCGGCGAGGGCTTTGATGCTGGCCTGCGCATCGCGCGGTTGCCGGATTCCTCGCTGATCGCGCGGCGGCTGTGCGGCATGCCGCGCTACACGGTGGCCGCGCCGTCCTATCTGAAGCGCCACGGCCGGCCGACCCATCCGATGCATCTCGCCGAGCACAAATGCTTCGGCTACGCCTATCTCTCGACTCAGGGCGTCTGGCACTACACCAACGCGTCGGGCGAGCAGGCGAGCGTGCGTCCCGCCGGCCAGCTCCGGGTCAATAATGGCGAGGCTGTGATGCCCGCGCTGCTCGCCGGTCTCGGCATCGCCGATCTGCCCGACTTCATCGTCGGCGACGCGATCGCGCGGGGCGAGGTCGAGGTGATCCTGAAAGGCTGGAAGCAGCCCGAGGGCGCCGTGCATCTCGTCACCCCGCCCGGCGGCCCGCGGCCCGCGCGCGTCGAGGTGCTGGCGGATTTCCTGGCGAAGCATTTCGCCAAAGGGCGTGCGCAGCGGAAATAGAAATCCGCACGCGGAGCGGTGGAGGGACATCCGGCCCGCCCCGTCACATTCGTGTCATCCCTTTTAAATTGTATTGCTTATGTGAACTAACCCACGATCGAGGGCTGCCGCGATCGTCTATTTCTGCGTCCTGCACCAGTGTTGCCGCAAAGCGCATTTTCGGAGGAACCAGATGATTGATCTGACCAAGCATGACTTCACGTCATTGTCGGTGAAGGATCTGCTCGATGCCCGCGAGGCCTATCACGTGCATCTGGCACATCTGCAATCGGTCTACGCCACGGCGATCGGCCGCTATCTGATCCGGGACAACGACCGCAACGCGACGGAAAGAAAGGCGCACTCCAAGCCGCAGGCACTCGGACCGCGCACGCTGTTCAATTCGTCGGTCAAGGACTGGTCGTGGCCCTGCATCCTCGTCTTCGTCCGCGACTGGATGAAGCGCTCCGAGCTGAAGAACCATCCCGAGAAGCAGGACCAGCTGGTGCCTCCGTTCCTCTATCTGCCGGATGGTCGCGTCGTGCCCACCTGCGTCGTCAAGGTCGATCCGAACGAGGGCAGTCCCTGCACCGTCGATCCGCCGGTCTTCAAGAGCGATCTGGTCGGCGGCGGCTTTCCGGTGCAGACCATGATCCAGGGCAAGATCCACCGCGGCTCGATCGGCTGTCTCGTCACCAATGGCGAGACGGTGTTTGCGCTCTCCAACCGTCACGTGGTCGGCGCCGCCGGCCGCGAGATCTTCGCCGGCTTCAAGAACACCGACCGCCGCCTCGGCATCAGCGATGCGCTGCAACTCGGCAAGCGCGCCTTCAGCGAGGTCTATCCCGGCTGGCCCGGCTCGCGCGTGGTGGCCAATCTCGATGCCGGCCTGATCCGCGTCGATGACGTCAAGGGCTGGACCGCACAGGTTTACGGCGTCGGCCAGGTCGGCGACGTCGTCGACCTCAATGTCGGCACCTTCCGTCTCGACATCATCAACCAGCCGCTGATCGCGTTCGGTGCGACCAGCGGATTGATGAAGGGCAAGATCCTCGGCCTGTTCTATCGCTACAAGACCGTCGGCGGCGTGGAATATGTCAGCGATTTCGTGATCGGCCCGCGCGACGGCGACACGCCGCTCAACAATTATCCGGGCGACTCCGGCACGGTCTGGTTTGTCGACGATCCGGACGCCAAGAAGAACGCCAGCGGCGCGCGGATCCTCAGTCCTCTGGCGCTCGAATGGGGCGGCCAGGAATTGTTCGGATCGAGCGGCAAGGTCCCGATGCAGGTCGCGCTCGGGATCTGCATGTCGACGCTGTGCCGTGAGCTCGATGTCGAGTTGATCGGCGACTGGAACGCCGGTCACACCGAGTATTGGGGCGAATGGGGCCACGTCAAGATCGGCGCCTACGCGACCGGTCTGATCGATGCGAAGTTGCCCAAGCTCGCCACCATGATGGACGCCAATTCCGACAATATCGGCCTCGACGACAAGCTGCTTGCCGACCTCAAGCCGCATCAGCGAGGGACATTCTCGCCGCTGGCCGACGTCGCCGACCTGGTCTGGCGCTTCACCCGGCACACCGACGAAAGCAACCATTTCGCCGACATGGACGAGCCGGGCAAGGACGGCAAGACGCTGCTCGATCTTGTGCGGAGTCGACGCGTAACGTCGATCCGAAGGTCTGGAACGACTATTACGAAGGGATCGGCGAGGACCGGCGCGGCGCATTGCCGTTCCGGGTCTGGCAGATTTTCGACGAGATGGTCGAGTACGCCGCCGCCAACAAGAAGTTGGAATTCGTCTGCGCCGCGGGCATCGTCGCGCATTACATCGGCGATGCCTGCCAGCCGCTGCACATCTCGCAATTCCACCATGGCCTCGATCCGAGCGACAAGGCGCATGCCAAGGTGCACAGCGTGTACGAGACCACGATGATCGGCCGCCACGGCAAGGATCTCATCAAGATGATTCCTGACGCCCGGACCAGCGACGTCGCGGAGATTGCTCCGGGCGGCACGCCGACCGGGCGCGACGCTGCGGTCGCCGTGGTCGCGCTGATGCAGCGGACCGTGAAGCGGCTGCCGCCGATGACCATCGTCAACCTGTTCAATTCGCATATGGGCAGCGGACAGGTCGAGGCGCTGTGGTCGAAGCTGAAGGACGCCACCGCGGCCTGCATGCAGGACGGTGCCAAGACCCTGGCCCGGGTCTGGGAAGCGGCCTGGCGCGCCGGCGCGGGCGAGGACCGCGGGCAGGGCGGCAAGTTCGACCAGGACAGTTTGAGCAAGCTCTACAACGACCCGAGCTTCCTGCCGGCGTTCCCGCTCCAGCAGCTCACGCTGGATGCCAACGACCACCTCGTTCCGATCGGAGGCAGCAGCACGCGGCGCCGCAGCGCGACAACCGCGCGACGCGCGCGTCCGCAAGCAGCGAAGAAGGCCGCCAGGAAAGCCGTGAGGGAAACGGCCAGGAAGGCGCCGAAGAAGGCGCCGGCGCGCAAGCGGCCGGCCGCGGCTGCTCCGGTCCGACGCGCGGCCGCCAGCAAGAAGACCGCGACCAAGCGCGGCGCGGCCAGCAAGCGGTCGGTCGGAAAGACCCGCAGGGCGGCGCGCAAGCGCTAGGTGGTGTGGACACTAGCGCATCCATAGAACAATGGCAGCGAGAGTGACGACGGCCCGGTAATTCCGG
>NZ_JAUMTJ010000061.1:0-57245 GCF_032654765.1 Bradyrhizobium sp. 33ap4
CAAGCGGTCTTAGGAAGACAACTATAACACTCAACTCCTTGGCTCACAGAACGACATGGCTACGATCCGACTTCGAAGCCATGGACACCGCGCAGCGCGGCATGGGGCTGGACTGGGCGACCTCGCTCGAACTGATCCAGCGCTCGGTGAAGGCGGCGAAGGCCAGGGGCAACGCGCTGGTGTTTTCCGGCGCCGGCACCGACCATCTCGCGGTTGAGCACGCCAGGTCGATCGACAATGTGATCCACGCCTATGAGGAGCAGATCGCGGCGGTGGAGAAAGCCGGCGGCCGCATCATCCTGATGGCCTCGCGCGCATTGGCAAAGCTCGGCAAGAGCGCTGACGACTACGCCAGGGTCTACGACCGCGTGCTGTCGCAGGTTCGTGAGCCCGCGATCATCCATTGGCTCGGCGACATGTTCGATCCGGCGCTATCAGGTTACTGGGGCACGGCCGATCTCGACAAGGCGATGGATACGGCGGTTGCGATCATCAACGCCAATGCGGCCAAGGTCGATGGCGTCAAAGTCTCGCTGCTCGACAAGCAGCGTGAGATCGACATGCGGCGCCGGCTCGATCCGCGGGTCAAGATGTACACCGGCGACGACTTCAACTATGCCGAACTGATCGCCGGCGACGACAAGGGATTTTCCCACGCGTTGCTCGGCATTTTCGATGCGATCGCACCGGCGGCGTCCTACGCGCTGTCGCGGCTCGCCGCCGGCGACGAGGCCGGCTTCCACGACGTGCTGGGACCGACGGTGCCGCTGTCGCGCCACATCTTCAGGGCGCCGACGCGCTTCTACAAGACCGGCATCGTGTTCATGGCTTATCTCAACGGGCACCAGGATCACTTCACCATGGTCGGCGGGCAGGAGAGCGCGCGCTCGACCTTGCATCTTGCCGAGCTGTTCCGGCTCGCCGACAAGGCTGGTCTGCTCGCCAATCCGGAGCTCGCGACGCGCCGGATGGCGACGATCCTGGCCACGCGCGGCATCGACGCCTGATGCGCGACTTTTCCAACGACCACCGCTGGCTGTCGCTGAATACGGCGACCGTCCGCAAGCAGGGCGATCTTCTCGCCATCGTCGAGGCCTGCGCGCGCCATGGCATCCGCGCCATCGATCCCTGGCGCGACCAGGTTGCGGCCGTCGGCCTCGATCGCGCCGTCCGTGCGGTCAAGGATGCCGGGCTCGATCTGTCGGGCTATTGCCGCGGCGGCATGTTCACGGCAGATGGCGTGCATCGCAGCGAAGCGCGCGACGACAATCGCCGTGCGGTCGACGAGGCGGCCGCGCTCGGCGCCTCCTGCATCGTGCTGGTGGTCGGCGGCCTGCCGCAATATTCGCGGCCGGGCAGCGCGGGGTCGAAGGATATTGCGTTGGCACGATCGCAGGTGCATGACGGCATCGCCGAGATGCTGGACTATGCGAAACAAGCAAAGCTGCCGCTCGCGATCGAGCCGCTGCATCCGGCCTATGCCGCCGACCGCGCCTGCGTGAACACCACAAGGCATGCGCTCGATATCTGCGACGCACTCGATCCCGGCAGAACCGGCGCGATCGGCGTCGCGCTCGACGTCTATCACATCTGGTGGGATCCGGAGCTGATGCGCCAGATCGCGCGCGCCGGCCAGGATCGCCTGCTCGCGTTCCATGTCTGCGACTGGCTGGTGCCGACCAAGGACATCCTCAACGACCGCGGCATGATGGGTGACGGCGTCATCGACATCAGATCGGTGCGCGCCGCCGTCGAGGCGCAGGGCTTTGACGGCTATTCGGAGATCGAGATCTTCTCGAATGACTGGTGGGGCCGTCCGCTGGACGAGGTGCTGCGAACCTGCATCGAGCGGCACCGGACGGTGGTCTAGTACGCCGTCAGGTGGGCACGGCGCCGCATGCGCGCCTCGTGCTCATTACGACTCTTCGTTGCGGTGCTCGATCTCCAGCGTGACGAGCCGCGCCAGCAGCGTTGCCGGATAGAGCTGGCCGAAGATCGCCTCGAGATTGCACAGGCTCCGCGCGATCGGATGCAACGGAGCGACGTCGCCATAACCTGTCGTCGTGAGCGTGGCGAAGCTGAAATAGAGGACGCGGCTCGCCAATGTCGGGCTGTCTTCCACCTTCATGCCGGGAAATGCATCGGGCCTCAGCGTGCCGACAAAGGTGTAGAGCGCCGCGAAGATCACGGCGACCGTGAGATAGAGCAGGACCGCGCCGATCACACGGTGATAGGTGACGCGGCCTGGCGCGAACGTCGCGCGCGCCACCGTCACGGCCATGGTGAGGCCGACGAGCAGCCAGGATGCGGCGAACAGGTTGAGATCGAAAATTGAAGGTGAGCGTAGTCTCAGGATCCCGCCCGTGACGATCATGACGAGCGCGACCAGCATCGTGACGACCGCCAGCGTGCTGCCTGACATCAGGAAGACGCCGCCGACCAGGACCAGCGCGAGCAGGAGCTCAAAAATCTGGAATTCGAACAGGCCCAACGCCTGCAACGGCGCCACCACGAAAATCATGACCAGGAGCAGGACAGTGAGCACCGTCAACAAGGAATCGCCCCAGCGCTCGCGTAGCTCGCCAGTGCTCATCCAGCCGCGCTTCATTCCCGCCCCGTCATTCGGCATTGCATCAGGATGCCGGTACCAGACATTGCTGCGCGCCGGCCGCAAAGGCAAGATGGGGGGCTGGCAATCTGTGGCGCGCCCGGCGATCCGGATCGCCGCCCGGCCGTCTCAGGGGCTCGCGACCCGCTGCAGCGTGTTGAAGCGGGCTTTCTGCTCGCTGCTCAGCATCGCATAGAACTCGTCCAGTGCGGGCTCGATCAGCTTCGCGGCCTTCTGCATGGCTTCGAGCCGGTGCTGCATCGCCTCCAGCCGGCCGACCGGCGTCAGCGGCACGTCGTTCGGGCAGGCCGCCTGCAGGTCCGCTATGGCTCTTGTGGTCGCGTCGCTCAGGCGGTCGAGCGCCTCCTTCTGCTTGCCGGCTGGATGAAGCGAGGCCGCGATCCGGTTGATCGGCAGGTGCGCCAGGTCGGATTTCGAATCGCCGCAATTGCCGGCTTGCGCGGTCGCCTCCTGCTGCGGCGAACGCTCGCCGACATGTGGACCGAGCGCATTGAAGCGGGCCTGTTGCTCGTCGCTGAGCGAGCTGTAGAAATTCTCCAGCGCAGGCCGCACGATCTTGATCGCCTCGAGCGTCGCGCTGATGCGGTTTTGCATCGACCGCAAGCGGCCGGTGGGCGTCATGGCATAGCTGTCCGAACAGGAGTCCTTGAAGATATCGGCGGCCTTTGCCGCTGATGTCTTCAACTCGTCGAGCAGGGCGCGCTGCTGCTGGTCCGGCCGTACCGCCCGCGCGATGTCGGCAAGCGGCCAGGCCGTGACGCCCTTGTCCGGTTCGCCGCAGAGCTGCTTGACTGCCTGCGGGCTCGTGTCGGTGCGCTGACGGGACCGATCGCGGCCCGCCGTCGCCGGATAGTCGCCAGGATAGATGCTGGCATAGGCGGAGTAGGGACTGTTGGTGTCCCAGAACACGGTGTCGACGAAGTCGTCATAGGCGTAGGCCCAATAGCCGGGCTCGTAGGCATAGGACCAGAACGTGTAGTCAAAGATGTCCGAATAGGCGTAGGGCCAGAACACCGGCCCAAGCCACGCCACGAAGGCCGCGTGGCTGCCGCGTCGCCAGGCATGTCGGGGCGCCCAGCCGCCTTGGCGCGCCGCAAGCCCTGCCTGGCCTTGCGCGCCTGCCTGCTCGCGGAAGTGCGCGGCAAACCGCTCGCGCTGCGCCGCCTGCGTCGCGGCTGTGGTCGCGACCGCGGCTCCAACCGTTGCTGCCGGCGCCAATCTCTGCTGGCGGGCAACGTCGGCCTGCTGCGCACGCTGCTCGCGCTGCAACAGACGGCTCTGCGCCTGCAGGGCACGGTCATGGACGCGTTGCGCGCGTGCACCTTGGACCTTTTGCGACTGCAATTGCTGCACGCGTTGCTGCAGGCGATCGATCCGGGTCTGCCGCTCGGTGGTCTGGCGCGAGAGCGCGTCACGCTGCCGCTGCTGCGCCGCCTGCTGGCGTTGCTGGATCATCTGCTGATGCTGCTGCGCGCGCTGTTGAACGCGCTCCGTCGGCGACGGCCGCTCGCTCAAGCGCGAAGGTGGACTCGGGCGTGATGGCGCCGCGATATGCGGAGCCTGGCGCTGCGGTGCTCCTCGACGGAATTCGGGGCGTGGCGTTGCGACACGCGGCGCGGCGATATGGGGGGCCTGGCGCACCGACGGGGCGGCGAAATGCGGGGCCGGGCGCGGCGCCATCGCCGGTCGCTGCGGGGCGTGGAACGCGGGTGCTGCCGGCCGTGCCATTGCGGGTGGCCGAGCCATTGCAGGCGGTCTCGCCATTGCAGGCGGTCTCGCCATTGCGGGCGGCCTGGCCATTGCGGGAGGGGCGGCGTGTACCATCGGCGCGGCGGGACGCGCCATTGCGGCCGGTGCAGCCGGCCTTGCCGCCGGTGGGCCCTTTCCGTGTGGCTGGGCGGACGCGCCGCCGTGCGGCACGAGCATCGAGCTGCCAATCGAAAAGACAACAAACAAAGCGCTGCGGGAAAGCATGAGCTTAGCTCTCCGTTCAACAGTCGCCCGCAGTACTTTAACGCACCGACATCGGATTCGTTCGTTGTGGCTACGGCCGGCGTTACGGTCTTCCGGCGAGGGGAACCGTCAGGAAACGTCCTGCGTGAGGGTCGCCGCGATCCGCTCCGTCGCCCAGTCGACCTGATCGGCCGTGATCACCAGCGGCGGAGCGATCCGGATGGTGTGCTCATGGGTGTCCTTGGCGAGGATGCCGCGCGCCTGCAGCGCCAGGCAATAGCGACGGGCGCCGCCGGCTTCGGGATGCAGCTCGATCGCCAACATCAGCCCGCGCCCGCGCACCTCGCGGATCACGTTGGCGCGGATGTCCTGCAATCCGGCGAGAAAGCGGGCGCCCTGTTGCGCGGCGTTCTCGATCATTCCCTCGTCGATCAGCACGCGCAGCGCCGCCCGCGCCACCGCGCAGGCCAGCGGATTGCCGCCGAAGGTCGAGCCGTGCTGGCCGGGCCGCAGCGTGCCGAGCACGGCGTTGTTGGAAAGCACCGCCGACACCGGATAGAAGCCGCCCGACAGCGCCTTGCCGAGCAGCGTCACGTCGGCCTCGATCCCTTCGTGCTGCTCGGCGAGCAGCTTGCCGGTACGGCCGAGCCCGGTCTGAATCTCGTCGAGCACAAGCATCACATTATGCGTGGTGCACAGCTCGCGCACGCGGGCGAAATAGCCTGGCGGAGGAATCACGACGCCGGCTTCGCCCTGGATCGGCTCGACCAGGAAGGCCGCGGTGTTCGGCGTGATCGCCTGCTCGAGCGCGGCGGCATCGCCGAACGGGATGATCTTGAAGCCCGGCGCGAATGGGCCGAAATGGTCGCGCGAGCCGGGATCGGTCGAGAAGCCGACGATGCCGAGCGTGCGTCCGTGGAAATTATTGGCGCAGACGATGATCTCGGCCTGCCCGTCCGGCACGCCCTTGACCTCATAGGCCCATTTGCGCACCGACTTGATCGCGCTCTCCACCGCTTCAGCGCCGCTGTTCATCGGCAGCACCTTGTGCGAGCCGGTCAGCTCTGCGAGCTCGCGGTAGAAGGGAGCAAGCTGGTCGTTGTGGAAGGCGCGCGAGGTCAGCGTCAGCCGCTGCGCCTGCTCGATCATGGCTGCGAGGATCTTAGGATGGCAGTGGCCCTGGCTCACCGCCGAATAGGCGGAGAGACAGTCGAGGTAGCGGTTGCCATCGGTATCCCAGACCCAGACGCCTTCGCCGCGGGACAGCACGACCCCGATCGGCTCGTAATTGTAAGTGCCGAACTGCGCCTCGGTTGCGAGGAAATCAGTGACCGATGCATTCATCATGCGTCACTCCCGCTGCAGCGCACGAGAGATTACATCAAATCGTGCCTGCAGTTGATTTGGGCATCAGTTCCTCCACAGGGAAGTGTGTCGCCGGCCGAATTCGCAGGGGACAATTTATGCGCTGATGCTGCAGGGCACGCTGAGGAAGCCGCGGAAGCGCACCCGCCCGCCGCGCACCGGCTCGCCGTCGAGCGCGTAGTTCGGGAAGCGTTTGAGGAACCGCGAGATCGCGATGGCGCCTTCGAGGCGCGCCAGCGCCATGCCGGCGCATTGATGCGCGCCGGTGCCGAAGGCGAGGTGGCGGTTCGGCGTGCGCGCGACGTCGAAAGCTTCGGGGTTGGGGAATTGCGCGGGGTCGCGGTTGGCCGCGCCGATGCAGAGCGTGACCAGCGTGCCCGCCGGCAGCTTGATGCCGCCGAGCTCGGTCTCTTCCACGATCATGCGGTTGCCGAGCTGGTTCGAGCTTTCGTAGCGCAGCATCTCCTCGACCGCGGTCTTGATCAGCTCGGGTTGCGCGATCAGCCGTTGCTTCTGATCCGGATTTTGGCTGAGCGTCACCAGCCCGTTGCCGATCAGATTGGTCGTGGTTTCGTGGCCGGCGTTGAGCAGGAAGATGCAGTTGTGCAGCAATTCCTTCGCGGTCAGCCGCTCGCCATTGTCCTCACCCTGGATCAGCCTTGTCAGCACGTCGCGTTCGGGGTTGCCCGGCTTCTTGCGGCGGCGTTCAACCAGCGTTTCGAGATAGGCGAGGAAATCCTTCACCGCATTGTTGCCGCGATCGAACGCCTCCTTGCCGATCACCGGCTCCAGCGCGCCCAGGATCGCCAGCGACCAGTCACGCAGCGGCTCGCGTTCGTCGTGCGGCACGTCGAGCAGATTGCCGATCACCTCGACCGGAATGGCCGAGGCGAAGTCGCCGATCAGCTCGAAGCGGTCGCGGGTCTCGATCCGGTCGAGCAGGCTGTCGACCAGCGCGATCAGGTCAGGCTCCATGCCGGCGATCGCCCGCGGCGACAATGCGCCCATGATCAGCCGCCGCACGCGGGTATGCGCCGGCGGATCGTTGAAGACGAGGCTGGTCGTGTGATGCTCGTAGAGCAGCGAGTTGCCGTATTTCGGCAAGAACTCCTTCTTCTTGTCGGAGGAGAATGCCTTGGTGTTCTTGTAGGCGGCGATGAGGTCGTCGTAGCGGGTGAGAAAATAGCAGCCGTTCGGCAGCCGCTTGACCGGCGCGCTCTCGCGCAACGCGCGATAGGTCGGGTAGGGGTCGGCATAGAACTCCGGCGTCAGCTTCTCGAGGTCGAAGCCGTCAGCCAGCTCGCGCGCGTGTCCGTTCATGGCGCATCCAACCCAATTAGTTTCATTTGCAACTATCGTAAGCCGCGGGCGGCGGCCGCGCAACACAATTTGCTGGGGCCGGGAACAGCGCGCCGGGGCGTCGCGTGGTGCGAGCAAATCGCAGAGCCATATGCGGTTTTGCGCTTTGATGAAGCGCGCGCGCCCCTCTACAGTCGCGACCAAACAACAAGACCGGAAACGCCAATGCATGCCCGTGCCGACACTGCGGCCTCCTGGCCCGAGGAGATCTTCTCGATATTGCAGCGCTTCGAGGTGCGTCAGGTGCCCTACGTGCCCGACGCCGGCCATTCAGAGCTGATCGAGCGGGTGCTGGGGTCGTCCTCGATGCGCGGCATCGCGCTGACCACCGAGGAAGAGGGCGTGGCGCTGCTCGCGGGCGCCTGGGCCGGCGGCCAGCGCGGCGTGCTGCTGATGCAGTCGAGCGGGGTCGGCAATTGCATCAACATGCTGTCGCTGGTGCAGATCTTCCGCCTGCCGTTCCTGACGCTGGTGACGATGCGCGGCGAATGGGGCGAGTTCAATCCCTGGCAGGTGCCGATGGGCTCGAACACGCAAGGGATACTCGAACTGTCCGGGATCAAGGTGCTGCGCGCCTCGCACCCTGAAGAAGTCCGCGAAGTCGTCGAGGCCGGCGCAGCGCAGGCCTTTAACGCCTGCACGCCCACCGCCGTCCTGCTGTCGCAGCGCCTGATCGGGGCAAAGGTCTTCACCAAATGAGCAAAGCCAATCTCCTCGACCGCCGTGCCGTCGTTTCCGAACTGCTGAAAGATCGCAAGGGCGCGTTCGCCGTCGGCGGCCTCGGCGCCTCGACCTATGACATCGCCGCTGCCGGCGACCACGACCGCAACTTTTATCTCTGGGGTGGCATGGGCGGCGCCGTGATGATCGGGCTCGGCCTCGCGCTGGCCCAGCCGACGCTGCCGGTCGTCGTGATCACCGGCGACGGCGAGATGCTGATGGGGATGGGAAGCCTCGCCACCGTCGGCCTGCAGCAGCCGAAAAATCTCTCGATCATCGTGCTGGACAATGAGGCGTACGGCGAGACCGGCGGCCAGGCCAGCCATACCGGCGGAACCGCCGACCTCGTGGGTGTTGCCAAAGCCTGCGGAATCGGGGATAGCCGGGCGATCAGCACGATGGCTGAGGTCGAGGCTTTTGCCTCGTCTTTGCAAGACGTTACGGCGGGGCCGCGGTTCGCCAGCGCGAAGATCGACGGGGCCAATCTGGAGCGCGTGCTGTCCAGCCGCGACGGCACCTACCTCGTGAACCGCATCAGAGGGTCGATCGGCCACACTCCTATTTAAAGTGGCTTTCGCGGTGCAATAGAACCTTGACTTTTGGTAAAGTGAGTGATTACTCACGACCCAAATGTCTACCTTACGCATGACGAGTGACTTGCGGCGTCAGTTGATCCTGAGCGCCGCCAAGCGGTGTTTCGCCCGCAGCGGCTTTGCCGGCACCACGACAAAGAGCGTGGCGGCCGCGGCTGCCATTTCGGAAGGGCTGCTGTTCAAGCACTTCCCGTCCAAGGCGGCGCTCTATGCCGAGATCCTTGCCGAGGAGTGCGAGGCGGATCCCGATCTCGCGCATCTGCTCGGCCAGGAGCCCTCGACCGCGACCCTGGTCGAGCTGGTGCAAGGCATGGTCGATCACTTCATGCAGTTGCGTGATGCGCCGGACCAGGAAGAGACGCAGCGGATGCGGCTGATGGTGACGAGCCATCTCGACGACGGCGAGTTTGCGCGCCTGCTCTACGACAAGGTCGGCAAGCTGATCGGCCCGACCTTCGCCGCCTCGCTCGAGCGGGCGATCGCCGCCGGCGAGGCCACGAAGATCGGCGACGAGCCGCTCAACCTGTTCTGGTTTGCGCACCATACCGTGCTGATGGGTGCGCTGACCCAGCTGCCTGCGACACCATGTCTCCCCTACGGCGATGCCGCTGCGGCCGAGCGGCAGCTTTGCCAATTCATCCTTCGCGGCATCGGACTTACCGAAGCCGCAATTTCAACTCATTTGGGCCGCCAGCCGTCGCCGATCGCAGGACCGTCGGTAACTGCAGAAAGTGCATGACATGAATATTCAGACCGAAAGCCACATCTCGGGGCAACCGATCAAGGAGAAGCAAGCCAAGCGTCCCGTCCGCATGGTGCGCTGGTTCATCATCGTAGGCCTGTTGCTGGCCCTGCTCGTCGGTGCGCTGGTCGGCTTCAACGCCTTCCGCAGCCACATGATCGCGCAGTTCTTTGCCAACAATAAGCCGCCGCCGGCGAACGTGTCGGCCGTCGAGGCGAAGACTGAGGTGATTCCGAACCTGCTGACCGCTGTCGGCGATCTCGTCGCCGTGCACCAGGTCAACGTCACGACCGACGTGCCGGGCCGCATCACCGAGATCCAGTTCACCGCCGGCAGCCACGTAAAGGCCGGTACGCCGCTGGTGCAGTTGTTCGACGCACCGGAGCAGGGCGACCTCGCCAACTACAAGGCGCAGGCGACCGTGGGCGAGCTGCAGCTCGACCGCGCCAAGCAACTCGCGTCGCGCCAGTTCGGTCCGCAGTCGACCGTCGATACGGCGCAGGCGGCTTACGACCAGGCCAAGGCGGGCATTGCCAAGACCGAAGCGCTGATCTCGCAGAAGCTGGTGCGCGCACCGTTCGAAGGCGATCTCGGCGTGCGCCAGGTCGAAGTCGGCCAGTATCTGACGGCCGGCACGCAGATCGTGTCGCTGACCGATCTGTCGGTGCTGTACGCCAACCTGACCGTCACCGAGAAGCAGAGCTCTCAGATCAAGGTCGGCCAGGCCGTACGGGTCTCGGTCGACGCCTATCCGGGCCGCACCTTCGAGGGCAAGATCACGACCATCGAGCCGCAGATCGCGACCGACACCCGCAACATCCGGGTGCAGGCCACGATCCAGAATCCGGACAGCATCCTCAAGCCCGGCATGTTCGCGACCACCACGATCGTGCTGCCCGGGAAGCCGCCGGTCGTGACCATTCCCGAAACCGCGGTCGACTACACGCTGTACGGCGACTCGGTGTTCCTGATCACCGAGAAGAAGGGCGACGACGGCAAGACCACCCTGACCGCGGACCGCACCTTCGTGAAGACCGGCAACCGCGTCGAGGGCCGTGTCGAGATCCTCAAGGGTCTGAAGGCGGGGGACAAGGTCGTCGCAGTCGGCCAGATCAAGCTGCAGTCGGGCATGCCGGTTGCGATCTCGACCGATCCGCCGCCGCCGGTTCCGGCCGAACCGCCGCGCTACTGATCTTCATTCATCGAACTCGGAGGGCCATCGGCCCTCCGCCACATCTTGCCGCAAGCCGGCAGAACACGAATCGAGTTGGCGATGGCCTTCACTGATATTTTCATCAAGCGCCCGGTGCTGTCGGTCGTCGTCAGTCTGCTGATCCTGCTGATCGGCCTGCGCGCGGCGATGGTTTTGCCGATCCGGCAATATCCGAATCTTTCGAACACCGTCGTGACGATCACCACGTCATATCCCGGTGCGTCGCCCGAGCTGATCAACGGCTTCATCACCACGCCGATCGAGCAGGCCGTCGCGTCGGCCGAAGGCGTCGATTACATGACGTCGAACTCGGTGCTTGGCACCTCGACGATTCAGGTCTACGTCAAGCTCAATCACGATCCGAACCAGGCGCTCACCGAGGTGCTCGCCAAGGTCAACTCGGTCAAATACCTGATCCCGAAGGAAGCCTTCGATCCCGTCGTGACCAAGGCGACCGGTGACACCATCGCCGTGATGTATCTCGGCTTCTCCAGCGAGGAGCTGACCGGATCGTCGATCTCCGACTATCTGACCCGCGTCGTGCAGCCGGTGCTCTCGACGGTCGATGGCGTCGCCTCGGCCGACATCCTCGGCGGCCAGACCTTCGCGATGCGCGTCTGGCTCGATCCGACCCGCATGGCCGGACGCGGCGTATCGCCCAACGACGTCGCCGCCGCGATCGCCGCCAACAACTTCCAGGCGGCCGCCGGCCAGACCAAGGGCTTCTTCATCGTCTCCAACGTCTCGGCCAATACCGACCTTCAGAACATCGACCAGTTCAAGCGGATGATCGTGAAGGCGAAGGACGGCGGCTTCGTGCGCATCGAGGACATCGCGACGGTGGAGCTCGCGGCGCAGAGCACGGACGCCAGCGTCGCCTTCAACGGCGAGCATGCGATCTTCATCGGCATCAAGGCGACGCCGCAGGGCAACCCGCTGACCCTGGTGAAGGGCGTGCGCGCGCTGTTCCCCGACCTCGAGCGCAACCTGCCGCCGTCGATGAAGATGAAGGTGGCCTACGATTCCACCAAGTTCATTCAATCGTCGATCGATGAGGTCGAGAAGACGCTCACCGAAGCGGTCCTGATCGTCGTCGTCGTTATCTTCCTGTTCCTGGCCTCGCTGCGGTCGGTGATCATTCCCGTCGTCACCATCCCGCTGTCGCTGATCGGCGTCTGCATCCTGATGCTGGCCGCCGGCTTCAGCTTCAACCTGCTGACGCTGCTGGCGATGGTGCTGGCGATCGGCCTCGTGGTCGACGACGCGATCGTTGTCGTGGAGAACATCCATCGACATCTCGAGGAGGGCCTGCCACCGGTGCAGGCATCGCTAAAGGGGGCCCGCGAGATCGTCGGTCCCGTCGTCTCCATGACGATCACGCTGGCGGCGGTGTACGCGCCGATCGGCTTCCTCGGCGGCGTGACCGGCACGCTGTTCCGCGAATTCGCCTTCACGCTGGCGGGCTCGGTGATCGTGTCGGGCGTGATCGCGCTGACGCTGTCGCCGATGATGTGCTCTGTGTTCCTCAAGAGCGCGGAGGAGGGGCGTTTCGCCAAGGTGGTCAATCGCGTGTTCGGCGCGTTGACGCGGGCCTATGGCCGTCAGCTCGACCGTTCGCTCGACTACCGCCCGATCACGGCGCTGTTCGCTGTGACCATCCTCGGTCTGGTCGGCTTCCTCTATATGCACATCCAGAAGGAGCTGGCGCCGCAGGAGGACCAGGGCATCGTGTTCGCGGTGACCAAGGCGCCGAAATACGCCAACATCGACTACATCGATTTCTACGGCGACAAGATGGACAAGGAGTTCCAGAAGTTTCCCGAGACCGACCTGCGGTTCATACTGAACGGCATCACCGGTCCGCAGGGCGGCTTCGCGGGCATGCTGCTCAAGCCGTGGGATGAGCGCAAGCGCAGCGCGCAGGCGCTGCAGCCGCTGGTTCAAGCCGAGCTGTCCAAGATCGAGGGCATCAGCGCGTTCGCGTTCAGCCTGCCGCCGCTGCCCGGCGGCCCCGGCGGTCTGCCGGTACAGATGGTGATCTCTTCGACGGCCGGATTCCAGCAGGTGTTCGACCAGATGAGCAAGCTGAAGGATGCGGCGCGTAAGAGCGGCCTGTTCATCGTCACCGACAGCGACCTTGACTTCAACCAGCCGGTGGTCCGGGTGAAGGTCGACCGCTCGAAGGCGAGCGACCTCGGCATCACCATGCAGTCGATCGGCGGCGCCCTGGCGACGCTGCTGGGCGGCAACTATGTCAACCGCTTCAATCTGGAAGGACGCTCCTACCAGGTGATTCCGCAGGTGCCGCGCGCCAGCCGGCTCGCGCCTGAGGCATTCAACGATTACTACGTCCCGACCGCGACCGGGCAGCTGGTGCGGCTGTCCACCGTGGTTTCGGTCGAGACCGGCGTCGATCCGAACGCGCTGACCCACTACAACCAGCTCAACTCGTCGACCTTCCAGGCGGTGCCGATGCCCGGCGTCTCGATGGGCCAGGCGGTGGAGTTCCTGCAGGGTGAAGCCAAGAAGCTGCCGTCCGGCTTCAGCTATGACTTCCTGGCCGACTCCCGGCAATACGTCCACGAAGGCAACCAGCTGCTGGTCACCTTCGCGTTCGCCATCATCATCATCTTCCTGGTGCTGGCGGCGCAGTTCGAGAGCCTGCGCGATCCGTTCGTGATCATGATCTCGGTGCCGATGGCGATCGTCGGCGCCCTGATCCCGCTGTTCTTCGGCGTCGCCACCATGAACATCTACACCCAGGTGGGCCTGCTGACGTTGGTCGGATTGATCACCAAGCACGGCATCCTGATGGTGGAGTTCGCCAACGAGTTGCAGCTCAACGAGGGACTGGACCGCCGCGCGGCGATCGAGATGGCCGCCCGGATCCGCCTGCGTCCGATCCTGATGACGACGGCGGCCATGGTCACCGGCCTGCTGCCGCTGCTCACGGCCTCGGGCGCCGGCGCTGCCAGCCGCTTCTCGATCGGGCTTGTGGTCGTCGCCGGTATGACGATCGGCACGCTGTTCACGCTGTTCGTGCTGCCAATGGTCTACACGGTGATCGCGACCGACCACCAGGCCGCTGCGCATTCCGATCGCGCCAAGCAGATCGCCGACTACGAGCTCGACCGTCGCGGCGGCGCGCTGAAACCGACCTGAGCCCTCCAAGCTCATGCTCGCAGGGAAGGCGGCACTGGCGAAAGCCACTGCCGCCTTTTCTTTGTCTCGTGATAGCCTTTGCCGACGGCGGGCAGAAAATACTCGCCTCAAGGAAATCCGGAGGAAACAGGCATGGCGAGCGAGTTTGCGGCGGGCAATTACCGGTTCATTCCGGCCGTGTTCCAATATTCAAGCGGCGCGCAGGCGAACGCGGGCTATGAGATCGAACGGGTGCGCTTCGATCGCCTGCTGCCGCTCGCGGAAGGTTTTGCGCGGATCGCGGCCTACATCCGCGACGCCGGCCGGCCGCAGACCGCGTTCTGCGCCTGCGAATTGCGTTCGCCGGCCGCCTTCACCGAGGACGGCTTCCGCGCCTTCAACCAGCACTACGTCAAGACGCTCGCCGAATGGGGCCTGTTCGACGGCACCATAAATCCGGTGGCGCGCAGCAACGTCTGTCCCGAGATCGATCCGCCGGCCGAGCCGTCGTTCCATGCGTTCTCGTTCACGCGGCCGAGCACGACGACGTCGCCATCCTTCGTGATCGCCGGCGGTGCGGAGGCGCGCGGCGGCACCGCGAGCTATCCCGACCGCATCGTCTGCTATCGCGATCTCAGTCCCGGCGCGTGGCGGGAGAAGGTCCGCTTCACCGCCGGCGAGATGGAACGCCGTCTCGCCGAGTTCAGCTTCGGCTGGCAGGAGACGACGGCGGTGCAGGCCTACACCGTGCACGACATCCATCCGGTGCTCGTCGACGAGCTGGTCCGCCGCGGCGCCACCCGCTCCGGCCTGACCTGGCACTTCTGCCGCCCGCCGGTGGTCGATCTCGAATACGAGATGGATTGCCGCAGGGTGCTCAGGGAAGTGGTGATTTAGCTTCCGCCGTCATTGCGAGGAGCGAAGCGACGAAGCAATCCATAGTTCCGCATGCTCGGTGATGGAGGATTGCTTCGCTTCGCTCGCAATGACGAGAACTTGGTGTCCCGTCATCCTGAGGTGCGAGCGAAGCGAGCCTCGAAGGATGAACGGCCCGGTCGGTGGCCGTCGACCCTTCGAGACGCGCGCAAGATGCGCGCTCCTCCAGCGACAAGGCGAGCCTTTGCGCGGGGGTGACGGAGAGAGCATAGGCGCTCGCTGTGGCACGAATCCACTACCGCGCCTTCGGATCGAGCGCGTCGCGCAGGCCGTCGCCGACCAGATTGAACGACAACACGACCAGGAAGATCGCAAGCCCCGGCCAGACCGCCATCCAGGGCGCGCTGGTCAGGAAGCGTTGCGCGGCGTTGAGCATGCTGCCCCAGGACGGCGCCGGCGGCTGCTGGCCGAGGCCGAGGAACGACAGCGCGGCCTCGGCGATGATCGCGGCCGCGATCGACAGCGTCGCCTGCACCAGCAGCGCCGGCAGGATGTTGGGCAGGATGTGGACCAGCGCGATGCGCCAGCGCGGATTGCCCATGGCGCGCGCCGCCTCGACGTAGTCCTCGACCTTGACGCTCATCACCTGGCCGCGGGTCAGGCGGATGAAGATCGGGGTCGCCGAGACGCCGATCGCGATCATGGCATTGCTAAGACTCGGGCCGAGGAACGCTGCGAGTGCGATCGCCAGGATCAGGAACGGGCAGGCCAGCATCGCATCGGTGATGCGGCTGATCAGCGCGTCGATGAAACCGCCGCGATAGCCGGCGACGAGGCCGAGCGGCACGCCGACCGCAAGCGCGATGCCGACCGAGATGACGCCGGCAAGCAGCGAGGCGCGAGCGCCGAACACGACGCGGGCGAACACGTCGCGGCCGAGCTCGTCGGTGCCGAGCCAGTGCTGCGCCGACGGCGCCTTGCGTACCAGCGACCAGCTCGTCGCGACCGGATCATAGGGCACGATCAACGGCGCGAACACGGCGAGCAGGATGAAGAGCGCGATCACGGTGAGCCCGAGCACGGCACCCTTGCGCCGGATCAGCCGCCGCCAGGCGCGCCGCGCCGGGCTCTCGAGCGTTTCGGCGGCGGCAAGCGGAGCGAGGGGGCTGAGTGCAACGTCGGTCATCCGATCAACCCCTCAGCCGCGGGTTGACGAGGATGTAGGCGATGTCGGCGATCAGGTTGAGCGTGATGTAGATCGTCGCCGTGGTCAGCACCACGCCCTGCACGACCGCATAGTCGCGGTTGAACACGGCATCGACGATCAGCTTGCCGAAGCCCGGGATCGAGAAGATCTGCTCAGTGAGCACCGCGCCCGACAGCAGCGTGCCGAGCTCGAGCGCGCCGAGCGTGATGATCGGCGTCAGCGCGTTGCGCATCGCATGCTTGAGGATCACGGTGCGCTCGGACAGGCCCTTGGCGCGCGCGGTGCGGACATAGTCGCTCTCCAGCACCTGCAGCATCGCGCTTCGCGTATGCCGCATCAGGATCGCCGCGATCGCATTGCCGAGCACGAAGGCCGGCATGACCGATGCGGCGAGGCTCGCGCGCCAGTTTTCGCTGAGCGGCACGTAGCCGGAGGCCGGCAGCCAGCCAAGTTCGACGGAGAACAGGAAGATCAGCATGATGCCGAGCCAGAAATTCGGCGTCGAGATACCCCACAGCGCGAACAAATTGGCGCCATAGTCCCACGCCGTGCCGATTTTCACCGCCGAGATGATGCCGGCGGGAATGCCGATCAGGAAGGCGACCACGATCGCCATGCCGGCGATTTGCATCGTAACCGGCAGCTTCTGCGCGATCAGGCTCGACACCGGCATCTTGTTGCGCAGGGACTCGCCGAGGTCGCCCGTGAGCACGCCCTTGACCCAATAGGCATATTGCACCGGGATCGGTTGATCCAGGTGATATTGCTGGCGGATCTGTTCGATGACGGCCGGATCGCGCTCCTCGCCGGCCATGACGAGTGCCGGATCGCCGGGCAGCAAATGTTGCAGCGAGAAGATCAGGAGTGAGACGAAGAACAGCGTCGGGACCAGCTGAACCAGCCGCTTGGCGAGGAAGTTCAGCATTGTCGGCCTCGCGTGTCCTGCGCTGTGGCGATCATTTCAATTTCAGCCCGACCACGCGCACCAATCCGTCCGGCATCTGCCGGTAACCCGCGACTTTTGTGGAATGCGCGATCAGGAGTGTGCGGTGATAGAGATAGATGATCGGCTCGTCATTGAGCACGATCCTGGTCATCCTCTCGTAGATTGCCTTGCGCTGGGCGGGATCGTTGATCAGCCGTGCATCTTCCATCAGCTTGTCGGCTTCCGCGTTAGAATAGCCGCCATCGTTCTGCGGCGCCTTGGTGTGCAGGAAGACATAGGAATTGCCGTCGGGATCGATCCGGCCGCTCCAGTTGATCTGAAACACCTGAAATTCGCCGGCCTGGGCCTGCTTGAAAGTCGTCGCGAATTCGACCACGCGGATCTTGATGTCAAAGCCGGCTTCGGCCGCCATCGACTGCACGACCTGGGCTACGGCTTCGTTCTCGGCGCCTTTGGGGACCATGTAGTCGATGGCGACGGGCAGCGTGACACCGGCCTCCTTCAGCAGCGCCTTGGCCTTGGCAATGTCGCGTCCCCGAACCGGAAACGCCTTCTGATAGTAAGGGTGTGTCGGGCTGACCCACTGATTGCCCGGCGTGAACTCGCCGTTGAAGACGACCTGGTTGAGCGCCTCGCGGTCGATCGACAGATCGAGCGCCTGGCGCACCTTTTCCGACTGGCTGAGCGGCCCCTTGCTCTTGTCGTTGCCGACGTTGATGGTGAGGCCGAGGTAGCCGAGTTCAGGTGCGGTCGACAGCACGAGCCGCTTGTCACCTCGGACGTCCTTGATATCGGTGGCGAGCACGCGCTCGATCAGATCGAGCCCGCCGGATTTCAGATTGGCGAGCCGCACCGTGGCATCGACGATAGGAAGGAACACGATGCGATCGATGAAGACGTTGTCCTTGTTCCAGTAATCCCCGAATTTCTCGAACACCATGCGGTCCTGCTGCACGCGTTCGACGAACTTGTAGGGTCCGGCGCAGACTGGATGCAGTCCGAATTTGTCACCCGCTTCCTTCACCGCCTTCGGCGAAACCATCATGCCGGCGCGGTCGGTCAACTGGGCGATCAGCGGCGAGTAGGGCGTCTTGAGCACCAGCTTGATGGTCAGGGGATCAACGACGTCGACGTGGTCGAGAGCAGCCAATTCCGGTTTGCGAAACGAGGTCGGCAGTGTCAGATGGCGCTCCAGCGAGAATTTGGCGGCTTCGGCGTCGAACGGCTCACCGTCGTGGAACTTGACGCCCGGCCGGAGCTTGATCGTCATCTCCTTGCCGTCGGCCGAGTTCTCGTAGGACAGCGCGAGTTGCGGAACGATGTTCAGCTTCTCGTCGATGTCGAACAGCTTGTCGCAGAAGGCTGAAAAGACGATGCGGCCGACATAGGTGCGTCCGATTGAAGGATCGAGGATGTCCGGGTCCTCGGCGAGCCCGATGCGGAGTGTCGTCTCGGCACGCGCGCTCGTTCCGCACCAGGTCACAAGGGCCGCCATCAGGACCGCCAAGCGCCAAAATCTCATCGCCAACCCCTTGTTCCCTACGCCTCTGTTCCCTGTGAAATAACCCCGGGCTGTCCCGAGGCTTCCGCCGCATTGAACGCCGCCACCAGCTTTTCCAGTGTCGGCGAGAACCCGCCATCGGAGGGCACGATCGCCTCCGCGTCGGGCAGCTCGCCCGTCCGGTGACAGGCCGATGCATAACCGGTGCCATCTTCGCGCAATTGCGGAACCTCGCTGCGGCAGCGCGCGATCACATAGGGACAGCGGGTATGGAAGCGGCAGCCGGAGGGCGGATTGAGCGCGCTCGGCAGTTCGCCCTCCAGCACGATGCGGCTGCGCTTCGCACGCGGCTTCGGCACCGGGATCGCCGACAGCAGCGCGCGGCTATAGGGATGGCGCGGCGCGGCGAACAGCGCTTGGGCATCCGCGGTCTCGACGATGGTGCCGAGATTCATCACGGCGACGCGATCGGCGATGTGCTTCACTACGGCGAGATCGTGCGAGACGAAGATGTAGGCGAGCTTCAGGCGATCCTGCAGGTCGCGCAGCAAATTCAGGATCTGGGAACGGATCGAGACGTCGAGCGCCGACACCGGCTCGTCGCAGATGATCAGCTTCGGCTCGACCGCGAGCGCGCGGGCAATCGCGATGCGCTGGCGCTGGCCGCCGGAGAATTCATGTGGATAGCGCCGCGCGAACCGCGGCTCGAGCCCGACCAGGCGCAACAGCTGCTCGACCCGCTCGCGGCGGTCCGCGGCCGGGACGAGATTGTGCAGTGCCAGCGGCTCGGTCAGGATCTGGCTCACCGTCATGCGCGGGTTGAGCGAGGCGTAGGGGTCCTGAAAGATCAGCTGCGCGTCGCGGCGGAATGCGCGCAACTGCTCGGCATTGAGCGTGCCGAGGTCGCGGCCCTCGAAGCGGATACGGCCGGCATCCGGCTCGATCAGCCGCAGCACCAGCCGACTGACGGTGGATTTGCCGCAGCCGGATTCGCCAACCAGCGCCAGCGTCTTGCCGGCCTCGACCGTGAAGCTGACGCCGTCGACCGCCTTCACATGGGCGGTCGGCCGGCCGAACAGCGAGCGTTCGGCGACGAAATGCTTGACCAGCCCTTCGACCTCGAGCAGCGCGGTCATGACACCAGCCGCTCCAGCGGCGCGCGGAGGCAGCGCGAGGCGTGGGTTGGGCTCAGCAGCGCGAGCGGCGGCGGCGATTTGGTGCAGGCATCCTCGACGAACGGACAGCGCGCGGCGAAGCGGCAGCCGGCGGGCGGGTTCGCCATGTTCGGCACCATGCCCTCGATGGAGGCGAGATGGCTGGTGCGGCGATCGAGCCGCGGGATCGAGCCGAGCAGTCCGACCGTGTAGGGATGCTGCGGATTGGCGAACAGCTCGTCGACCGGCGCGCGCTCGACGATTTCGCCGGCATACATCACCGCGACCTCGTCGCAGACTTCGGCGACGACGCCGAGATCGTGGGTGATCAGGATGATCGCGGCGCCGCTCGCAGCCTTCAGCTCCCGCATCAGATCGAGGATCTGGGCCTGCAAGGTGACGTCGAGCGCGGTGGTCGGCTCGTCGGCAATCAGAAGCTGCGGGTCGCAGGCCAGCGCCATCGCGATCATCACGCGCTGGCGCATGCCGCCGGACAGCTTGTGCGGAAACTCGTCGATGCGTTTCTCGGGCGAGGGAATATGCACGCGGCGCAGCAGCTCGATGGTGCGTTCGCGCGCCGCGCGCCGGGAGCCGCCGCGGTGGCGCAGAATCGTCTCCGTGATCTGGTCGCCGATGGTAAAGCTCGGATTGAGCGAGGTCATCGGCTCCTGGAAGATCATCGCGAGGCGATCGCCGCGCAGGTCGCGCAACGTCTCGTCCGGCACCTCGAGCAGGTCGAAGCCGTCGAAGCGGATCGCGCCGGACACCGCGGCGGATTGCTTCGGCAACAGCCCCATGATCGCGAGCGAGGTCACGCTCTTGCCGCAGCCGGACTCGCCGACCAGGCCGAGCGTGGCGCCCTTGGCGACGGAGAGATCGACGCTGTCGACGGCATGCGTGGTGCGGCCGTCATCGCCCTGGAAGGTGACGCGCAGGCCTTCGATCTCGATCAGCGGGCCTGCTGTCATTTACGGCTCGTGGTTGCCGCCGCGATGCCGGCGTCGATGGTGGCGCGATCGCTGGTTCCGGCCGGGTTGTCGCGGGTCGGCATGAAGCTCCGGAATGGCGCCCAGTGCTCGCGGCTGACGGCCTCCAGCCGCTCCAGCTCGCGCAGGGGATCGGCGTGGTCGTCGACGCGCAGGTCGAGCAATGGCCATTCCTCCGCGCCGTGAATTAAGAGAGCCGCCGACTGCTTGCCGCGCTTGTCGCCGCCGGCCGCTTCGCCGGCGAACATCGCCTTGATCAGCCGCTCCGCGAACGGCAGCTTCTCGTTCGCGGCATAGACGCGCGCGGTCTCGTCGAGCACCGCGGGGCCGGCCAGCATGTTGCCGGCGATCGAGAACCCGTCGCCGGCGATATGGCCGAACCAGTCGACGCAGTCCTTGCCGGAATGCGCAGCGATGCGGCCCCTGGCGTCCATGACATGGAGCTGCCGGCTTTCGCGGCCGCTGTCGGGCGCAATCAGCGCCGCGATCACCTCATGCGGGCTGTCGCCGCTGCGTAACAGCGCGAGGCCGTCGATGCCGTAATAAGGATTGACCAGCGCCTGCGTCGCCACCGCGCCGATTGCGGGTGCGATGTGCGGCACCAGCGCGCCGACCGCGAAGAACCGCGTCGCGACGGCGATGCCGAGCTGGCCGGTGGCGCTGTCACGGGCGATGATCGACCAGGTCATCTCAAACCTTCGTGTCTAGCGGCCTGCGGCGTAACCCTGCATGCCGCGCGGGTTGGCGGCGGCGCGGCGGCGGCCACCGACCTTCGAGGCCGCGGTGAGGCGGCCTTCCGACCAATCTGGACCAATCTCGACCACATGGCCGCGGCGTTTCAATTCGTCGACGGTCGATTTCGGCACGCGGTTTTCCAGCACCAGGACGCCGGGCCGCGAGGTGCGCGGCCAGAACGAGATCGGGAAATGCTCGGAGTGCCAGGCCGGCGCGTCGATCGCCTCCTGCAGATTGAGCCTGGCGTGGACATGGCGCAGGAAGAACTGCGTGATCCACTGGTCCTGCTGATCGCCGCCCGGCGAGCCCCAGGAGAGATACGGTTCGCCGTCGCGCAGCGCCATGGTCGGCGAGAGTGTGGTGCGCGGCCGCTTGCCCGGCGCGAGCGAAGCAGGGTGGTTCTCCTCGAGCCAGAACATCTGGGCGCGGCTGCCGAGGCAGAAACCGATCTCGGGAATCACCGGCGAGGACTGCAGCCAGCCGCCGGACGGCGTCGCCGAGATCATGTTGCCGGCCGTGTCGATGATGTCGAAATGCACGGTGTCGCCACGCACCTCGCCGAACCGGCCGACGGTCGGCTCGCCCGCACCCATGGCGCCGACCGCTTCGCGATGCCCTTCGGCGTGTCGCAACTTCACGACGCCGCCGAAGCCCTCGACCGAGCCGGGGCGGAAGTCGAGCGACGCCTTGTCTTTCGAGATCAGCTTGCGCCGTTCGTTGTTATAGGCATCGGACAGCAGCGTTTCGATCGGGATCTCGGTGAATTTCGGATCGCCGTAGAACGTCTCGCGATCGGCATAGGCGAGCTTGGCGGCTTCGATCTGCAGATGGATGAAGTCGGGGCCCGCGGGATCGAGCCCGTCGAGCTCGAAACCCTTCAGCAGCGCGAGCTGCTGCAGCATCACCGGACCCTGGCTCCAGACCCCGGCCTTCTGCACGGTGTAACGGCCGTAATCGTAGGTGAGCGGCGCCTCGATGCTCGGTTGCCAGCGCGCCATGTCGTCGGCCGACAGCACGCCGCGATGCGGCGAGCCGGAGACGTCCATCACCTCCTGGGTGCGGCAGAACTTGTCGATCGCCTCGGCGACGAAGCCCTTCGACCAGGCCTGCCGCGCGCGCTCGATCTGCGCCACGCGATCGCCGCCGGCGCTCTCCGCCTCGCTCAGGATGCGTGCGTAGGTCTCCGCGAGCTTCCTGTTGGTGAAGATGGTGCCGGGCTTCGGCACCTCGCCGCCAGGCAAATAGACGTCGGCCGATGTGGTCCAGTATTTCCGGAACAGCTGCTCGACGGTCTTGATGGTGGCCGACGCACGCTCGACCAGCGGATAGCCGTCGCGTGCGTAGGCGATCGCGGGCTCCAGCACGTCGCGCAGCTTCATGGTGCCGTAGTCGCGCAGCAGCAGCATCCAGGATTCGAATGTGCCGGGCACGCAGGCCGCAAGCAGGCCGGTGCCGGGCACCATCTCGAGACCCTCGCTGCGATAATGCGCGATGGTTGCCTTCGCCGGCGCCGGGCCCTGGCCGCAGATCACCTCGCTCTTGCCGCGCTTGACGTCGTGCACGATGATCGGCACGTCGCCGCCGGGGCCGTTCAGGTGCGGCTCGACCACCTGTAGCGTGAAGGCGGTGGCTACTCCGGCGTCAAAGGCGTTGCCGCCTTTCTCCAGCGTTGCCATGCCGACCGCGGTGGCGATCCAGTGCGTCGAAGTGACGACGCCGAAGGTGCCTTCGATCTCGGGCCGGGTTGTGAACGGATCGGGGTTGATGTTGCTCATGGCGATTGACCGTTCGTCGGTTTGTTGTTGGGCCTCTTTGGCGGCCGCACTTGATCACAGGCCGGCTGGTATGCCAACCGCTTGGTGCACATGGCCGCTCCCATCCTCGTGATCATGCCGGAACGACGGCGGGACTGTTGACGGCATGGCAGGCGACGCCGTCGATCAGTTCCGGCGTCTTCTGGCGGCAGAGATCGAAGGCGAGGGGACAGCGTGGGTTGAACGAGCAGCCTGGCGGCGGATCGATCGGGTTGGGAATTTCGCCCTTCACCGGAATACGCTGCCGGCCGGACATCGCAAGATCCGGAACCGCGCCGAGCAGCATCTTCGTGTAGGGCATCCGCGGGTTCTCGAACAATTCTCGCCCTTCGGCGATCTCGACGATGCGGCCGAGATACATCACGCCGATCCGGCTCGCCATGTGGCGGACCACCGCGAGATTGTGGCTGATGAAGAGATAGGTGAGGCCGAACTTGTCCTGCAGGTCGCGCATCAGGTTGAGGATCTGCGCCTGCACGGAGACGTCGAGCGCCGAGGTCGGCTCATCGCAGACGATGAACTCGGCCTCGGATGCCAGCGCGCGGGCGATCGCGATGCGCTGGCGCTGGCCGCCGGAAAATTCGTGCGGGAATTTTTGGCCGTCGTCGGGGTGCAGGCCGACCAGCGAGAGCAATTCGCCGACCCGGGCCTTGATGTCGCGCTCGCCCTGGATCAGGTCGAAGGCGCGGATCGGCTCGGCGACGATGGCGGCGACCCGGTAGCGCGGATTGAGGCTCGCATAGGGATCCTGGAAAACCATCTGGATGCGCCGGCGCAGCCGGCGGCGCGCCTGGCCCTGCCGCGGATCGGTCATCGAGACCCCGTCGATGACGACCTCGCCCGAACTCGGCGGCAGCAGGCCGACCACCATGCGCGCGACCGTGGTCTTGCCGGAACCGGATTCGCCGACCAGCGCGAAGGTCTCGCCGCGCTTGATGTCGAAGGAGACGCCGTCGACGGCTTTCAGGAATTCGAGATGGCCGCCCTCGATCACGCGGTTGAGCCACGGCTTGGAGACGTCGAAGACGCGGCGCAGGTTCCTGACCTCGATCAATGTTCCGCTCATGCCGCCGTCTCCTTCGCCGGCTCGAACAGATGACAGGCAACGAACTGCGTGCCCTGTCGGATCGGCTCGGGGCGTTCGACGTGGCAGCGATCGAAGGCAAACGCGCAGCGCGGATTGAACGGGCAGCCCGGCGGAATCGCCGACAGCCGCGGCATCGAGCCGGGGATTTGCACCAGGCGCTTGTCCTCGCCGGCAAGCGTCGGGATCGCGCCCATCAGGCCCCTGGCGTAGGGATGCAGCGGATTGCGCACCACCTCCTGCACCGGGCCGATCTCGGCGATGCGGCCGGAATACATCACCGCAACGCGGTCACAGGTCTCGGCGATCACGCCCATGTCGTGGGTCACCAGCATCACCGCGGTGCCGTGGTCGCGGCCGAGGCGCTTGATCAGCGCGATGATCTGCGCCTGCACGGAGACGTCGAGCGCGGTGGTCGGCTCGTCGGCGATGATCAGTTCGGGCTCGGCGCAGATCGCAAGCGCGATGACGACGCGCTGGCGCATGCCGCCGGAGAATTCGTGCGGGTAGCCGTCGATGCGCTTCTCCGGCGCTGGAATGCCCACTTCGGCCAACAGATCGATGGCGCGCCTGCGCGCGGCGCTCTCGCTCAGATTGCTGTGGGTGCGAATGGTCTCGATGATCTGGTCGCCGATCCGGTAGAGCGGATTGAGGCTGGTCAGCGGATCCTGGAAGATCATGCCGATCCGCTTGCCCCTGATGCGGCGGATCTCCTCCAGCGGAAGATGGTCGATCCGCGTGCCCGACAGTTCGATCTCGCCGCCGGAGATGCGGCCGGGCGGATCGATGAGCCCGATCACGGCAAGGCCGGTGACCGATTTGCCGGCGCCGGACTCGCCGACCACGCCGAGCACCTCGCCCTTGGCGATGTCGAACGACACGCCGTTGATGGCGCGCAAGGTCGCACGGCGGGTGACGAATTCCACCTCGAGATTGCGCACGGAAAGAACAGGCTTGGTCATCGGAGCTTCGGATTGAGGGCGTCGCGCAGCCAGTCGCCGAGCAGGTTGATGGAGAGGATCAGGCCGGCCAGCGCAATGCCGGGGAAGGCGACGATCCACCATTCGCCGGCGAACAGATAGTTGTTGCCGATCCGGATCAGGGTGCCGAGCGAGGGCATGGTGTCGGGCATGCCGGCGCCAAGGAACGACAGCGTCGCCTCGGTGATGATCGCGAGCGCGAGGTTGATGGTGGCGATGACGAGGATCGGGCCCATCGTGTTGGGCAGCACGTGCCGCAGCATGATCTTCGGCGCCGGCAGGCCGATCAGCTGCGCCGCGGCGACGTAGTCCTTGTTCTTCTCGACCATCACCGAACCGCGCACGGTGCGGGCATATTGCACCCAGAAACTGAGGCCGATCGCGATGATCAGGACGCCGAGCGTGCTCATCTCGTCGAGCCGGTTGCCGAGCACCGATTTGGCGACGCCATTGACCAGCAGCGCGATCAGGATCGCGGGGAAGGTGAGCTGCACGTCGGCGATCCGCATGATCACGGTGTCGACCACGCCGCCGAAATAGCCTGCGATCAGCCCGAGGGCGATGCCGAGCGCGCCGGCAAAGACCACGCCGGCCAGGCCGACCGCAAGGGAGATGCGCAGGCCGTAGAGGATCGCCGAGAGCACATCGCGGCCCTGCTCGTCGGTGCCGAGCAGGAACGGGCTTTGGCCGTCGGCGGTCCACAGCGGCGCGATCCGCGAGTTGATCAGCTGCAGTTGCGCCGGATCGAACGGGTTCTGCACCGCGAGCCACGACGCGAAGATTGCGAGCAGAAAGAACAGCAGCGTAATCACGGCGGCGACCATCGTCAGCCTAAGTCGGAGGCCAAGCGGTCTTAGGAAGACAACTATAACACTCAACTCCTTGGCTCACAGAACGACATGGCTACGATCCGACTTGACGGCATCGGACATCGGTCAGCCCTCACGCCGCGCGGCCGACGGTCGAGCGCAAGCGCGGATCGACCACGGTGTAGAGGATGTCGACCACGAGATTGATGGTGACGAAGATCAGCGAGACCATCAACAGATATGCGGCCATGATCGGGATATCGACATTCTGCACGGCCTGCACGAAGAGAAGTCCCATGCCCGGCCATTGGAACACGGTTTCGGTGATGATCGAGAAAGCAATAACCGAGCCAAATTGCAGGCCGGCCACCGTAATCACGGGAACCAGGGTGTTCTTCAGCGCATGGCCGAAATGGATTGCGCGCGTGGTCAGCCCGCGGGCGCGGGCGAAACGGATATAGTCGGTCCGCAGCACTTCCAGCATTTCGGCACGCACCAGCCGCATGATCAGGGTCATCTGGAACAGCCCGAGCGTGATCGCCGGCATGATCAGCGCCTTCAGGCCCGAGACGGTCAGCAGTCCGGTGGTCCACCAGCCGAGCTTCACCACCTCGCCGCGGCCGAAGGAGGGCAGCCAGCCCAGCGTCACCGCGAACAGATAGATCAGGAGGATGCCGATCAGGAAGGTCGGCAGCGAAATGCCGATCAGCGATACCGCCTGGAATAATTTGGCAAGCACGGTGTCGCGGCGCAGCGCCGAATAGACCCCCATCAGGATGCCGGCCACCATCGCGAACAGCGTGGCGCAGATCGAAAGCTCCAGCGTCGCCGGCAGCCGCTCCGCCAGCAGCGAGGAGACCGGCAGGCGGAACTGGTAGGACACGCCGAACTTGAACTGCAGCGCATTGATGAAGTAGCGGCCGAACTGCACCAGCACGGGATCGTCAAGGCCGAGCGAGTGCCGGATTTCGGCGCGCTGCGCGGCCGAGGTGTCGATCGAGACGATCTGGTTCACCGGGTCGCCGGCGAAACGGAACATCGCGAACGCGATCACGCCCACGGCGAGCATCACGCCGATCGCCTGCAGGAAGCGGCGAAGAGTGAAAGCCAGCATCTCTACCTTTCACTGCCTTTGACATTCGGCGCGCGGCTTTGCGCGGCCGGAAAACGCGAGGTCCCGGAAGCCTGCGCTTCCGGGACCCAATTCGCCAAAGCCACTATTCACCCTGCTTGGTCGCCCAGTAGAGCAGCACCTGGTTGTCCGCGCGCTGGGTCAATTTGACCTTTTTCGACACGCCCCACACCAGCGGTTGCTGATGCAGCGGAATGTAGCCGTAATCCTTGATGACGATGTCGTAGGCCTGCTTGATCAACTGGTCGCGCTTGGCAGTGTCGCCCTCGATCAGCACCTTGTCGGTGAGCGCGTCGACTTCCTTGTTGCAATAGCCACCGAGATTGGCCTCACCCCTTGTGGCATCCTTCGGATCGTCGCGGCAGCCGAGGATGTCGTGCAGCACGTTGTGCGAGTCGGACGTCGCGGGCGTCCAGCCCAGCATGAAGAACGAGGTCTGGTAGCCGCCGGGCTTCAGCACCTTGGCAAAATACTGCGCCTTCGGCTGCGCCAGCAGGTTCACCTTGACGCCGATGCGGGCCAGCATGCCGACCACCGCCTGGCAGATCGCGGCGTCGTTGACATAGCGGTCGTTCGGGCAGTCCATCGTGACTTCGAAGCCGTTCGGATAGCCGGCGTCGGCCAGCAGCTTCTTGGCACCATCAGGATCGAGCTTCGGCCGGGTGAATTCCTTCGACAGCGGATAAAGCTCGGGGGCGATCATCAACGTCGAAGGGGTCGACATGCCGCGCATGACGCGGGTCTTGATCAGATCGACGTCGATCGTCTTGTAGAAGCCTTCGCGGACGCGGATGTCCTTGAACGGATTCTTGCCCTTGACGTTGGAATACAGCAGCTCGTCCCGCGCCGTATCCATGCCGATGAAGATGGTGCGAATCTCCGGCGCGGTCATGACGGTGGCGACGCCGCTGGAATTGACGCGCTGGATGTCCTGGAGCGGAACCGGTTCGATCACGTCGACTTCGCCCGAGAGCAGCGCGGCAACGCGGGTGGCGTCGGAGCCGATCGGGGTGAAGATGATCTCCTTGAGATTATGCTCGGGCTTGCGCCAATAGCCGGCAAACGCCTTGAACACGGTCTTCACGCCGGGCTGGTGGCTCTCGATCGTGAAGGGGCCGGTGCCGTTCTCGTGCAGCGCCGCGTAGCTCGGCGTGGTTGCGGAGGCCGGCGTCGGTGCGACCGAGTTGTTCTCCTCGCACCACTTCTTGTCCATGATGTACCAGCTATCCCATTGTGAGATCAGAATGGGATTGGGCGAGTCCAGCGTCACGTCGACGGTGTAGTCGTCGACCTTGCTGAACTTGGCGTCGGCCGGGACGTTGCTGAGGAAGTTGGAGCCCTTGGCGCGGACGCGCTCGGCCGAGAACAGCACGTCGTCGGCGGTGAAGGGATCGCCATTGTGGAATTTCACGCCCTTGCGCAGATGGAAGCGCCATTTGGTCGGGCTCAGCGTCTCCCAGCTTTCCGCCAGGGCCGGAATGATCTTGAGGTCCTTGTCGCGCGCGGTGAGGCCTTCGTAGACGTGGGCGTGGTGCGCGATCGTCGTGGTTTCCTTCAGCGTGTAGGGATCCAGCGACTTCAACTCGCCCTGGTTCGCATACTTCAACGTTTGGGCCGATGCCGGCAAAGCAAAGGCGACGAGTGCGGCGACAGTGGCCGCAAACAAACTCCAACGTCCCGACATGTAATCCCGCGTCCCCGTTTTTGTCCGCCGGCTGCTTTGTCCGGCTGGTATTATTGATCCATGTTGCCAGAGTTTACCGGCCGCGCAAGCGCGATTTGCCAAAGGGTTAACCCATCCGCGCGGGTGCAGCGCAATGAACCGGCTTGGAGAGTAGGCTGTAGGCGCGAACGCGTGACATTCGACTTTCGGAGTGCCGCTTGTCGGTCACGGGAATGATCACCGGCGCGCCTCGAGCAACCGCTCCAAACGGTTTGGTTGACCATAACGGATGATTGAGGCCGACTGCCCCCCGGGGCAGGTACGGCTCGCTTGCGCAACTCGCCCCGTCCCGGCGATACTGTGGCGGGCCAAGGCGCATTTGAGGAGGCGGATATGAAAGTCAACGTCGAGATAGATTGTACGCCCCTCGAAGCGCGGCAATTCTTCGGCCTGCCCGATGTGGGGCCGATGCAGGCGGCGGTGATGGACAAGCTGCAGCAGCAGATGACGTCGAACATCGACAAGATCTCACCGGAATCGCTGATGCAGAGCTGGTTCACCTTCGATCCCAAGCTCGCCGAACGCTTCCAGGACATGTTCGTGGCGATGGCCGGCTTCGGCGGCACGAGCAAGAAGAAATAGTGACCGACATGGACAGGAGCGTTGATGGGACCGAACGCCGGTTGCGCCCGCCGAGCCTGTTCCTGATGCTGGCGGAGGCGCGCGGCGTGCTCGAACTCAATTCGAGCCTGCTGCTGTCACCCCTCCTGATGCAGGCGCCGAAGGGCGATGGTCATCCGGTGCTGGCGCTGCCGGGCTTCCTTGCCAGCGACCTTTCGATGGCGCCGATGCGGCGCTATCTCAAGGAGCTCGGCTACGATGCCTATGCCTGGAACATGGGCCGCAATTTCGGCGGGATTTCCAGCAGGCGGGCTGCGCTGCGCGACCTGCTGAAGCGGGTCCATGAGGCGACCGGGCGGAAGGTCTCGATCATCGGCTGGAGCCTCGGCGGCGTCTATGCGCGCGACCTGGCGTCGCAGATGCCGGAGCTGGTGCGCTCCATCATGACGCTGGGCAGCCCGTTCGCCGACGACATCCGCGCCACCAATGCGACGCGGCTCTATGAGCTCTTGTCCGGCGAAGCTGTGGGTGACATCCCTGAGATCCGCGCCGCGATCGCCGGCGACATGCCGGTGCCGACAACCTCGATCTATTCCCGCACCGATGGCATCGTGAACTGGCGGACCTCGCGCGTGCGGCCGTCGGCCACCGCCGAGAACATCGAGGTGCATTTCGCCAGCCATATCGGCCTCGGCGTCAATCCCGCGGCGCTGTGGGCAATTGCGGACCGGCTGGCCCAGCCGGAAGGGGAATTCCGGCATTTTGACCGCTCGGGCCCCTTTGCCATTGCCTACGGGCCGGCAGAACAGGCACTATCCTGACCAAACGACGAGAAGCGCCGCCCAAGGCGCCCGCGTAAGTAGGCTCTCGGGAGGAGACCATGAGCGACGCCAAGAAGCTGTCCTCGCTGGACGCATCGTTTCTCTATCTGGAAACGCCGGAAATGCCGATGCATGTCGGCAGCATGGCGATCTTCCGCCTGCCCGACGGCTACAAGGGCGACTTCTTCGAGGAGTTCAAGGCGATGATCGCCTCGCGGCTGCACATCGCGCCGATCCTCAAGGCGCGGCTGCAGAAGGCGCCGCTCGACATCGATCATCCGTCCTGGGTCGAGGACGACCAGTTCGACATCGACCGCCACATCTTCCGCGCCAGCCTGCCGGAGCCGCGCGATCGCGCGACGCTGGAGCGTATCGTCGGCTGGATGCACGCCAAGCTGTTGAACCGCGCCCGCCCGCTCTGGGAGTTCTACGTCTTCGAGGGCATGAAGGACAACGAGATCGGGCTCTATTCCAAGATGCACCATGCCTGCATCGACGGCGGCGCCGGCGCGGCGCTGACCAGCATGATCTACGACCTGACGCCGGTGCCGCGCGAGATCGAGCCGCCGAGCGCGAAGAAGGTCGCGCAGGAACCGCGCGACATCGCGGCCAATCTGATCGATGCCTATCAGCAACTCTGGACCCAGCCGTTCGAGGCGGCCGCCGCCGCGCAGAAGAGCCTGGAGCTGCCGCGTTCCGGCAAGAGCGACCTCGGCTCGATCCTGTTCGACAACGCCATGTTTCAGATCGAGAGCGCGGTGAAGTTCGCCGGCTCCATGCCGACGGTCATGAAGAGCCTGTCCGACGTCGTCGCCAAGGTCGCCGATCCGAGGTCGCGCGAGAGCCTGCAGGCGATGTCCTCGCCGCCGACCATCCTCAACAAGGCGATCTCGTCCGAGCGCAGCTTTGCCGGCACCTCGATCTCGCTGTCGCGTGCCAAGGCACTGGCGAAGGCGTCCGGCGGCAAGCTCAACGACGTCGTGCTGGCGCTCGCCTCCGGCGTGGTGCGGCGCTATCTGATCAGCCAGGGCGCGCTGCCGAACAAGTCGCTGACGGCAGGCGTTCCGATCTCGCTGCGCGAGGAGGGCAACGCCGAATCCAACAACCAGGTGTTCGGCATGATCTGCTCGATCGCGACCGACATCGAAAACCCAAGGAAGCGGCTCGAAACCATCATCGCGCAGTCGACCAAGTCCAAGGAGATGTCGCATCCGCTGCGCGCTTTGGTGCCGCAGGTCACCAACATCTCGTTGCTGGGCGCGCCGATCCTGGTGCAGATCATGGCGCTGCTTTACAGCCGCTCCGACCTCTCCAACGTGCTGCCGCCGGCCACCAACATCACGGTCTCGAATGTGCCGGGGCCGCGGCAGACGCTGTATGCGGCGGGTGCCGAGCTGCTGCACATCTTCCCGGTTTCGATCTCGACCCACGGCGTGGCGCTCAACATCACCGTGCAGAGCTACCGCGATCAGCTCGATTTCGGCTTCATCGTGGGCGCCAACATCATTCCCCACGTGCAGGTGATGTGCGACATGCTGCCGCTCGAGTTCGATGTCCTCGAGGCGGCGTTCGCTCCCCCGCCCGCGGACATCAAGGGCGCAGCCGAATAAGGATCCCTGTCGATGATTGAGATGCCACCGCTGCAGTTCGCCGAGACGAACGGCATCCGCATGGGGTTTTATGAAGCAGGCCCCAAGACCGACACGCCGCCGGTGGTGCTGTGCCACGGCTGGCCTGAACTGGCGTTCTCCTGGCGCCACCAGATCAAGGCGCTGGGCGAGGCCGGCATCCGGGTGATTGCGCCGGATCAGCGCGGCTATGGCGCGACCGACCGGCCGGAGCCGGTCGAGGCCTACGACATGGAGCACCTGACCGGCGACCTCGTCGGCCTGCTCGACCATCTCAAGATCGACAAGGCGATCTTCGTCGGTCACGACTGGGGCGGCTTTGTCGTCTGGCAGATGCCGCTCAGGCATCATCAGCGGGTCGCCGGCGTCGTCGGCGTCAACACGCCGCATTGGGACCGCGCGCCGATGGATCCGATCGCGCTGTTCCGCCAGCGCTTCGGCGATCACATGTACATCGTCCAGTTCCAGGATCCGGCGCGCGAGCCCGACCGCATCTTCGGCAGCCGCGTCGAGCAGACCTTCGACGCCTTCATGCGCAAGCCGGTGCCGCGTCCGGCGGACGCGCCGCCCGAACAGCCGATCGCCGGCGTCGGCGCCTCGGCGCGGCTCAACCTGGCGTTTCCGCAGATGATCGCGAATTACGACGCCAAGCATGATCCGCGCACGCCGATCCTGTCCGCGGACGAGAAAAAGGTGTTCGTCGACACCTTCATCAAGACCGGCTTCACCGGCGGCATCAACTGGTATCGCAATTTCACCCGCAACTGGGAGCGCTCGGCCGGGCTGGACCATCACGTCCGGGTGCCGTCGCTGATGATCATGGCCGAGAACGACGCGGTGCTGCCGCCCTCGGCCGCCGACGGCATGGAGCGGCTGGTGCCGGACCTCGAGAAGTATCTGGTCAAGGACAGCGGCCATTGGACGCAGCAGGAAAAGCCTGACGAAGTCAGCGCGAAGCTGATCGAATGGCGCAGAAAGCGGTTTGGCTGACGGCAGCGTCGTCATTCCGGGGCGATGCGCAGCATCGAACCCGGAATCTCGAGATTCCGGGTCTGGTCCTTCGGACCATCCCGGAATGACTGAGGTTAGAGGGGGCACTTCGAAAATGGCGTCCGGCAACAGACTGAGTCCGATTCCGCATCCGCCGACGAAGCCGGTGGTCGGCAACATGCTGTCGCTGGACTCGACCGCGCCGGTGCAGCATCTCGTCAAGCTCTCCAAGGAGCTCGGACCGATCTTCTGGCTCGACATGATGGGCGCGCCGCTCGTGATCGTGTCCGGCCACGATCTCGTCGACGAGCTCTCCGACGAGAAGCGCTTCGACAAGGCGGTGCGCGGCTCGCTGCGCCGGGTGCGTGCGGTCGGCGGCGACGGCCTGTTCACCGCCGACACCAAGGAGCCGAACTGGAGCAAGGCGCACAACATCCTGATGCAGCCGTTCGGCAACCGCGCCATGCAGTCGTACCACCCGAGCATGGTCGACATCGCCGAGCAGCTGGTCAAGAAATGGGAGCGCCTCAACGCCGACGAGGAGATCGAGGTCGTCCACGATATGACGGCGCTCACCCTCGACACCATCGGCCTCTGCGGCTTCGACTACCGCTTCAACTCGTTCTACCGCCGCGACTACCACCCGTTCGTGGAATCGCTGGTGCGCTCGCTCGAAACCATCATGATGACCCGCGGCCTGCCGCTCGAGGGTCTGTGGATGCAGAAGCGGCGCAGGACGCTGGCCGACGACGTCGCCTTCATGAACAAGATGGTCGACGAGATCATCGCCGAGCGGCGCGGCAGCACCGCCGCGACCGACGACAAGAAGGACATGCTGGCGGCGATGATGACCGGCGTCGACCGCGCCACCGGCGAGCAGCTCGACGACGTCAACATCCGCTACCAGATCAACACCTTCCTGATCGCCGGCCACGAGACCACCAGCGGCCTGTTGTCGTGCACGATCTACGCGCTGCTGAAGCACCCGGAGGTGCTGAAGAAGGCCTATGAGGAGGTCGATCGCGTCCTCGGTCCCGACGTCAATGCGCGGCCGACCTATCAGCAGGTGACCCAACTCACCTACATCACGCAATGCCTGAAGGAGGCGCTGCGGCTGTGGCCGCCGGCGCCGGCCTACGGCATCGCGCCGCTCAACGATGAGATGATCGGCGGCAAGTACAAGCTGAAGAAGAACACCTTCATCACCATCCTGGTGATGGCGCTGCATCGCGATCCCAGCGTCTGGGGTCCGAACCCCGACGTGTTCGATCCCGAGAATTTCAGCCGTGAGGCGGAGGCCAAGCGCCCGATCAATGCCTGGAAGCCGTTCGGCAACGGCCAGCGCGCCTGCATCGGCCGCGGCTTTGCCATGCACGAGGCGGCGCTGGCGATCGGGATGATCCTGCAACGCTTCAAGCTGATCGACGTGCATCGCTACCAGATGCATCTGAAGGAGACGCTGACCGTCAAGCCGGATGGCTTCAGGATCAAGGTGCGGCCGCGCGACGACAAGGACCGCGGCGCGTTCGCCGGCAGCACGGGCGCGGTTGCGGCCGCGCCGAAGGCTCCGCGCGCGCCGACCACGCGTCCCGGCCACAACACGCCGATGCTGGTGCTCTACGGCTCCAATCTCGGCTCCGCCGAGGAACTGGCGACCCGCATGGCCGATCTGTCGGAGATCAACGGCTTCGCGACGCGGCTGGGTCCGCTGGACGATTATGTGGGCAAGCTGCCGGAGGAGGGCGGCGTGCTGATCATCTGCGCCTCCTATAATGGCGCGGCGCCCGACAACGCGACGCAGTTCGTCAAATGGCTCGACAGCGACCTGCCGAAGGATGCCTTCGCCAAGGTCCGCTACGCGGTGTTCGGCTGCGGCAACAGCGATTGGGCGGCGACCTACCAGTCGGTGCCGCGCTTCATCGACGAGCAGCTCACCAAACATGGCGCGCGCGCCGTCTATCCGCGCGGCGAGGGCGACGCGCGCAGCGATCTCGACGGCCAGTTCCAGAAATGGTTCCCGGAGGCGGCCAAGGTCGCGACCAAGGAATTCGGCATCGACTGGAATTTCACCCGCACCGCCGAGGACGAACCGCTCTACGCGATCGAGCCGGTGGCGCAGGGTGCGGTCAATACCATCGTGACACAGGGCGGCGCGGTGCCGATGAAGGTGCTCGCCAATAGCGAGCTGCAGACCAAGGCAGGCGCTCATCCGTCGGAGCGTTCGACCCGGCATATCGAGGTCGAGCTGCCGTCCAGTCTGAAATACCGCGTCGGCGATCATCTCAGCGTGGTGCCGCGCAACGATCCTACATTGGTCGATTCCGTTGCGCGCCGCTTCGGCTTCCTGCCGGCCGACCAGATCCGTCTGCAGGTCTCGGAAGGCCGCCGCGCGCAACTGCCGGTCGGCAACGCCGTGTCGGTCGGACGGCTGCTCACCGAGTTCGTCGAGCTGCAGCAGGTCGCGACCCGCAAGCAGATCCAGATCATGGCCGAGCACACTCGCTGCCCGGTGACCAAGCCGAAGCTGATGGCCTATGTCGGGGACGACGATGCCTCGGCCGCGCGCTATCGCGCCGACGTCTTGGCGAAGCGCAAATCGGTATTTGACCTGCTCGAGGAATATCCGGCCTGCGAGCTGCCGTTCCACCTCTATCTCGAAATGCTGTCGCTGCTGGCGCCGCGCTATTATTCGATCTCGTCGTCTCCGGCCGGCGAGGCGCAGCGCTGCAGCGTCACCGTGGGCGTGGTGGAGGCGCCGGCAAGTTCCGGCCACGGCATCTACAAGGGCGTGTGCTCGAACTATCTGGCGCGCCGCCGCGCCGGCGACACCGTCCACGCCACCATCAAGGAGACCAAGGCCGGCTTCCGCCTGCCGGACGACAACGCCGTGCCGATCATCATGATCGGGCCGGGCACCGGGCTCGCACCGTTCCGTGGCTTCCTGCAGGAGCGCGCCGCGCGCAAGGCGCAAGGCGCGACGCTGGGGCCGGCGATGCTGTTCTTCGGCTGCCGGCACCCCGAGCAGGACTTCATCTATGCGGATGAGCTGAAGGCGTTCGCAGCCGACGGCGTCAGTGAACTCCACACCGCCTTCTCGCGTGCCGATGGCCCGAAGACCTATGTGCAGCACCTTGTCGCCGCTCACAAGGACCGGGTCTGGGAGCTGATCCAGAAGGGCGCGGTCGTCTATGTCTGCGGCGACGGCGGCAGGATGGAGCCCGACGTCAAGGCGACCTTGATCTCGATCTATCGCGAGCGCACCGGTGTCGACACCGACGCCGCCGCGCGCTGGATCGAGGAAATGGGCACCAGGAACCGCTACGTGCTCGACGTCTGGACAGGCGGCTAGGCTCACGCCTTCGTAGCCCGGATGAAGCGAAGCGTAATCCGGGACAGCGTCTCATGCGGACGGGGCAGACCCCGGATTTCGCTTCGCTCCATCCGGGCTACGGCAGAGGTGCCTGCCATGATACAAACCGCCGCATGATTCCATGGGAAAAGATCGATACCGCGCGCATTCCCGGCACCGAGGGTGAATTGCGTCTGATGCGGCGAGGCCACGAATTCTCGATCATGCTCGGCACCAACGAGCTGATGAACAGCCGCCTGTCGGGCTCGGAAGAGGCGTTGGCGACGCTTGCCGCGAAGAAGATCGAGACGGTCGCACGGCCGCATTTTCTGATCGGCGGCCTTGGCATGGGCTTTACGCTGCGGGCCGCGCTCGCCGTGCTCGGACCCGAGGCGCGGATCACGGTGGCCGAGCTGGTGCCGGCGGTCGTTGCCTGGGCGCGAGGCCCGATGGCGGAGATCTTCGGCGGCAGCCTGAACGATCCGCGCGTGAGCATCCGGGAGGAGGATGTTGCCAGCGTGATCGAACGCCAACCGCTCGGCTTCGATGCCATCCTGCTCGACGTCGATAACGGGCCTGAAGGTCTCACCCGCAAGGCCAATGACGCGCTGTATGATGTCTCCGGGCTCAAGATCGCACACGCCGCGTTGCGGCGCGGCGGCGTGCTCGCCGTCTGGTCGTCCGGTCCGAATGCCAAGTTCCCGAAATCGCTCACCCGGGCCGGGTTCGCGGTCAACGAAATTGCCGTCCGCGCCACCGGCCGAGGCCGCGGTGTCCGCCACGTGATCTGGATCGCGGTCAAGCAATAGCGGGCGTCCCGGCGCGCTCGCCAGCCTGATCATGCCAGTGGCTGAACACAAGCCATCACGATGCCTCAGAACATCGTGTTGCTGTTGGCGGGATTCTCCGGAATGGGCTGCGCCACGTCCCAGTGCTCGACGATCTTGCCGTCCTCGAGTTTGAAGATGTCGATGATCGCGTTGCCGCGGGTGCCGGGCTCGCGCACGGCGTGGACGTGCAGGATCACGTAGTCGCCGTCGACGAATGAGCGCTTGATCTCGCTGTGCGAGTTCGGAAACTTCTCGCGCAGGAAGCCGATGAACTTGCGGAAGCCTTCGCGGCCGTCGGCCGCGCCGGGATTGTGCTGTACATAGCGGTTGTCGACATAGGCGAGCGCCGCGTCGGCGTCCTTCTGGTTCAGCCCCTTCTCGTAGAACGCCAGCACCGCCTTGCGGTTGGCTTCCTGCTGCGCTTCGCTGGCAGCCGCCAGTGCCGATGAAGACGCGAGCGCGAGGAGGAGAGCGGCGACGGCTGTCTGTGGCCGGAGAAGGGTCTTCATCTGGTTGCTCCCGGTGGCTGAGCGTGGATAGCGCTCTCTACAGCGTCCATGCCGCGCCCGGAAGAACGCACTCCTGGCTCACATGGTTACCGGAAGATACCGGAGCCCCGTTCCGATTGAATCGGGACGGGGCTCTCGATTTTGGCTTTGGGGCGTTTTCTTCACGCGAACCGGGATCCACTTCGCTCGAAAACGCTCTGGCCTCACGCCGCCTTCGCCGCCGCGCCATGCGCGTGCTTGTCGATGGCGTCGATGATCTGCGGCCACATCGGAATCGGCAGGGCGTGGCCCATGCCCTCGATCATCACCAGCTTCGCGCCCGGGATCGAGACCGCGGTGTCCTTGCCGCCTTCGGGATGCACCAGCGGATCGATGGTGCCGTGGATCACCAACGTCGGCGCCTTGACGCCGCGCAGGCGCTCCTTGCGGCTGCCGGAGGCGAGGATGGCGCGGAGCTGACGGCCGACGCCCTCCGGATTGAGGCCGCGCTCGAAGGTGCGCCGCGCGCGTTCGGGATCGAGCGCCTCATCTTCAGGGAACGAGCCGTTACGCAGGACTTTCCAGGTCTGCCCGAAGCGGACGAAATACTCTTCCTTGCTCTTCGGTGGCGGCGCCATCAGCACTGCGGTCGCCTCGCGGGTCGGGCCCGGGATCTTTGGATTGCCCGTGGTCGACATGATCGAGGTCAGCGAGCGCACACGCTCGGGGAAGGTGATGGCAACCTCCTGCGCGATCATGCCGCCCATCGATGCACCGACCAGATGCGCGGTGCGGATGCCGAGCGCATCCATCAGCCCGATCGTATCCCTCGCCATGTCGGCCAGCTTGTAGGGCGCTGCGACCGGGATCTTCAGGAAGCGGAGCTTGAGCAATTCGAGCGCGGTCAGCCGCTTGCCGCCGCTCAGGCGGGAGGATTTGCCGATATCCCTGTTGTCGAATCGGATGACGCGAAAACCGCGGGCGGCGAGCTGGCGGCAGAACTCGTCGTCCCAATGGATCATCTGGGCGCCGAGGCCCATGATCAGGAGCAGCGGCTCGGCATTCGCATCGCCAAACATCTCGTAGCAGATGTCGATGCCATTGGCGCGGATGATCTGCGGCGGCTGATGGGCGAGCGTGGTCACGGGCGTCCCCTGCTGGTGTCGCGGTCAGGAACCTCTATGCCACGGATTGACGCAGCGCAGAAGAGCCTCGGCGTCGCTGGTCGCGCCGCGCAGTTGACCGATCAGCAGCAACAGTGTCGTATGGCAGAAACAAATGGAAGCGCGGCAAGCGCCCGAAATTGGTGTGGAGGAGCGCCGCATGGCCGACAAGGGCAACGACCCTGCCGTGATCTGGCAGACGATGATTGGCGAGATGGAGAAGGGGTTCAACTCCTTCGGCAACCAGCTCATGAGCTCGCCGGAATTTTCCAAGGCGATGAACCAGGCCGGCGGCGTTGCGGCCGGCGCGCAGAAGCAGCTCGGCGAGCTGATGGAGAAATATCTGCTGGCGATGAACCTGCCGAGCCGCGCCCAGCTCGTCGGCATGGCCGAGCGCATGCAATCGATGGAGAACCAGCTCAACGAGATCAAGACGCTGCTGCAGCAGGTGCACCACAATTCGCTGGCGCCGGACGACGGCCATGGCGCAACGCCGCGGCCACCGCGCACCAAGCAGCCGCCAGCGGAGGGAGGCAGCAAATGAATGCTCCCACCCCCTTTGATTTCGCCTCGATCTCCGAGCGGGTCCAGTCCGAGGTGCAGCGCGCGATCCAGCGCAGCATCAAGGGCGTCGAGTATTTCTCGAGCTCCGGCCCGTCGCTCGGCTCGACGCCGAAAGACGTGCTGTATTCGCGCGGCACCATGAACCTCTATCACTACCGGCCGCTGGCCAGCGAAGTCTATCGCGTGCCGGTGCTGATCGTGATGGCGACCACCAACCGCGGCTATATCCTCGACCTGGTGCCGGGGCAGAGCTTCATCGAGTTCCTGCTCAAGCGCGGCTTCGACGTCTACATGCTGGACTGGAGTGCGCCGAAGCCCGAGGAAAGATCGCTGCGCATGGAGGACTACGTCCTCGACTTCATTCCGGAATCGGTCCGCCGCGTGCAGCAGGATTCCGGCGAAAAGGACGTCTCGGTGATCGGCTATTGCTTCGGCGGCGTGCTGTCGCTGCTGTACGGCTCGATCTTCAACGACGGGCCGATGAAGAACCTGATCTGCTTCACCACGCCGATCGATTTCCGCGAGATGAAGCTGTTCTCGAATTTCGCCGACCGCCGCTATTTCGACGTCGACCGCCTGATCGACAGCACCGGCAACATGCCGCCCGAACTGATCCTGCAATCGTTCGACATGTTGCGGCCGGCCGCGCGTGTCGTCGGCCAGATCCAGCTCTGGGACAACATCTGGAACGACGAGTTCGTCAAGTCGTACCGGATGTTCGATCGCTGGGCGACCGACACGCTGCCGCTCGCGGGCGAATATTTCCGCTCCATCACCAAGGACCTGATGTGGGACAACAAGCTCTACAACGACACCATGACGGTCGGCGGCCGCGCGGCCAAGCTTGCCGACATCAAGGTGCCGATCCTGCACGCGGTCGCCGAGCACGACCACATCGTGCCGTATGATGCGGCAAAACATCTGATCACCAAGATCGGCTCCGAGGACAAGGAGGAGGTGATGCTGAAGGGCGGTCACGTCTCGCTGGTCGCCGGCGCCAATGCAATCAAGCGGCTGTGGCCGAAACTGGACTCCTGGCTGAGCAAAAGATCGACCTAAGAAGGGTCGACTTGAGAGAGATCGACATGACCGAACAACGTTCCTATCCGCGCCGCGTCAAGACCGAGGCGGGCGACATCGAGTTTCGCCTGATGATTCGGGACCACGAGGCCGCGGTGCTGGCCTTCGCGCAAAAGCTGCCGACGCATGATCTCTTGTTCCTGCCGCGCAACATCAGCCAGCCGAAGGTGCTGTCGGCCTGGATCAACGAGATCGAGCGCGGCGACATCACGAGCCTGCTCGCGATCAAGGACGGCAAGGTGGTCGGCTGCGGCACCCTGGTGCGCGATCCGCATTCCTGGTCGCCGCATGTCGGCGAGATCCGGATGGTGGTGTCGCTCGACGTGCGCGGGCAGGGCGTCGGCCGGGCGCTGTCGCAGGAGACCTTCGCCATCGCGCTCGGTGCCGGGCTGGAGAAGTTCTCGGTGCAGATGACCGTCGATCAGCGGGCGGCGATCGCGCTGTTCGAGAGCCTCGGCTTCAAGGCTGAGGCCCTGCTGCGCGACCATGTCCGCGACGTCGAGGGCAAGACCCACGACATTGTCGTGCTCGGGCACAACGTGGCGCAGGTCCGGGCCCAAATGGAGGCTTACGGAGTGTCTGACGCGGTCAGTGGTAATTAGAAACCGTCTCCTGCTGGTTCTCTAGGCATTCCGCCGGATCTTCGTGCTGTTCACAGGTTCGTGATGTCGCGCTGCAACATAGATGTTGCGACGCACCATGAGGCGTGTCATAACACCGTTGCCCCGGGCCAAACCGGACGGGGTGAGCCCATAGCTCAAACCTGAGGATGGAGAGACCCCAATGACCACCGAAACCAATTCCGTGCTGAACAGCGTCAAGGAAGCCTTCGCGCCCGTCACCGAGGCGTTCACCAAGCTTCAGAACCTGGAAGTTCCGGAAGCCGCCCGTGAGTTCGTGAAGAAGCAGGCCGAGGCCGCCAAGACCCGCGCTGCCGATGCCTATGCCGGCTCGGAGAAGGTGACCAACGTGATCGAGTCCGCCGTTGCCGGTTCGGTGACCGAAGCCGCCAAGATCAGCCGCAACATCCAGCAGGCGATCTACCAGGACGCCGAGGCGTTCTTCGCCGGCATCGACAAGCTCGCGTCGGCCAAGTCGCTGAGCGAAGCCGCCCAGATCCAGTCGGAGCTGGCCCGTGCGCGTGGCGAACTGTTCGTCTCGCGGGCGAAGGCCACCACTGAGTATCTCGGCAAGCTCGTCACCGATGGTGCGAAGACCGCGCAGGACAACTTCGCCAAGGTCTACGGCAAGACCGCCTGATCGCGGCCGCGCTGGCCAACTGCCCTTTTCGAAGGCCCGCCATTTTGCGGGCCTTCTTTTTTGGCGGTGTCCTTCATAGCTCATGTGTCCACCGTCATTCCGGACGACGCGAAGCGGCGATCCGGAATCTCGAGATTCCCCGGTGCGCAATTGCGCACCTGAGGTTCGTGCTTCGCACGCCCCGGAATGACGGCGGTGAGCCATGCTATGCTTCGTTCGTCACCCCCGCGAAACCCCATGACCCTTCCCGCCGCCCTCATCGCAACGCCAGTCGACGTCGAACGCGCGGCCGAGCTGCGGCGCGTCAAGTGGCTGGCGACTGGCGTGCTGGCGGCAACCTTCATCATCTTCATCGCAGCGAAAGCACTGCTGCCGGTGCATCCGGTGTTCGGTTTCATCGCCGCGTTTGCCGAGGCCGCAACCATCGGCGGCCTCGCCGACTGGTATGCCGTCGTCGCCTTGTTCAAGCGGCCGCTCGGCCTGCCGATCCCGCATACCGCGATCATCCAGAGCAATCAGGCGCGCATCGCCGAGAAGCTCGGCGAATTCATCGAGAACAACTTTTTGGAATCCGGGCCGGTCGAGGCCAAGCTGCGCGAGATCGATTTCGGTTCGTTCATCGCCGACTGGCTGCGCGACCGCAAACGTTCCGAGGATCTCGCCCGCTTCGTGCTGCGGATGCTGCCCGAGGCATTCGCGGCGACCGAGAGCTCGGGGTTGATGCAGTTCATCAGCCGCCGCGTCACGACGCAGGTGCTCTCGATCGACCTCGCGCCGCTCGCGGCCGGCGCGCTGCGCGGCTTCGTGCAGGAGGGCAAGCATGGCGGCCTGCTCGACGACATCCTGCGCGTGCTGCACCAGACGCTGACGCAGCAGGAGACCATGGCGGTGATCCGCGACAAGGTCCGCGCCGAGATGCCGACGCTGCTCAGGCTCTATCGTGCCGACAAGTTCGTGGTGAACCGGATCATCGCGTCCGCCGCGAAATTCTTCGAGGAAGTGCGCAACGACCCGCAGCATCCGTTCCGCGGCGAGTTCGACCGCATGCTGCTGTCCTTTGTCGACCGGCTCGGCAGCGACAAGGCATTCGCCGACCGCATCGATGGTCTCAAGCGCGATTTGATGGCGCGGCCGGAGCTTGCCAATCTCGGGCGCACCATCTGGGCCAACGTCAAGGACTTCATCGAACGCAGCGCCTCGGGCGAGTCGCAGGTGCTGCAGCATCAGCTGGCGCGAATGTTGGTCGAGGCCGGCGACGCGCTCGACGGCGACACCGACCTGCGCGGCGAGATCAATCAGGGCCTGGTGGCGATCCTGCGCACCGTCGTCGCCGAGCAGAAGAGCGGCGTCTCGGGCTTCATCGCCGACCAGATGAAGAGCTGGGACATGGAGCAGCTGATCTCCCTGATCGAGGTCAATGTCGGCAAGGATCTGCAATACATCCGCTTCAACGGCGCGCTGATCGGCGGGCTTGCCGGCCTTGCGCTTTACACCCTGGAATACACGCTGCGGCTGCTGTGACCGATTGGGCACGAACGTCACTTTAGTTGTGGCAAGTGTGACCCGGACCGCTTGCACGAAAGTGTCCGGTTCCCTAGCTTTTCAGGACAGATTGTTGCGTTGCGGAACGATTCCGCCGGGTTTGAGTCAATCCCGTTGACCATTCTCGTTGGTCCCATTGCCGGCGGTCCTGCCGGAAGAGGAGCTGAAATGTCCGTTGCTGCGCAGACGCTACGCCCGCCGTCCAGGACGCTGATGTTTCTGGAAGGCCGCGCCATTCATGAGCTCGGCGCCTTTCTTGGTGCATTGCCGCTGCTCAGCCTCGCGCCGCGCGGCGATGGGCATCCGGTGCTGGTGCTGCCGGGGCTGATCGCTTCCGACATGTCGACCCGGCCGCTGCGCGACTTTCTCAGGAGCAAGGGCTACGCCGTCAGCGGCTGGCGCCAGGGCCGCAATCTCGGGCTTCGCGCCGGCGTGCAGGACGGGATGGTCGAGCTGCTGCAGGAGATGAATGAAACCACCGGCCGCAAGGTCTCGGTGGTCGGCTGGAGCCTCGGCGGCCTCTATGCGCGCCAGCTCGCCAAGATGATGCCGGAGCGCGTGCGCCAGGTGATCACGCTCGGCAGCCCGTTTGCCGCCGGCCCGAAGTCGACCAACGCCTGGCGCGTCTATGAGATGGCCAGCGGGCGTCGTGCCGACGAGGAGGATTCCCGTTTCGGCGGCTCGCTCGCCAGCGCGCCGCCGGTGCCGACCACCGCGATCTTCAGCCGCACCGACGGCGTCTGCGCCTGGCAGGGCTGCCGCGAGCAGGCCTCGTCGATGACCGACAGCATCGAGGTCGAGAGCAGCCATTGCGGCATGGGTCATCATCCGGCCGTGGTCTATGCGGTCGCCGATCGCCTCGCGCAGAAGGAAGGCGAGTGGGCGCCGTTCGATCGCAGCGGCTGGCGCAGCATCGTTTATCCGGATCCGAATCGCTGACTTGCTTGCCTCGCCCCGCTTGCGGGGAGAGGCCGGATCGCATGAAGCGCAGCGCAATGCGATCCGGGTGAGGGGAGTCTCCACGAGCGCAACTCGCACCGTGATTGCGGAGAGCCCCCTCATCCCGAGCTTCTCCCCGCACGCGGGGAGAAGGAGAAGACCCTGCATTGTCGTGAATCGACAAAACGCGCTATGCGTTGGGCATGCCACAGCCGCTTGCCCGCATCGTCGATCAGCTGAAGCGCGAGCCGTCACGCACCGGCTCGATCATCATCACCGTGTTCGGCGATTCCATCGTGCCGCGCGGCGGCTCGGTGTGGCTCGGCACGCTGCTGGAATTCTTCAAGTCGCTCGACATCGACGGCAATGTGGTGCGCACCGCGATGTCGCGGCTCGCCGCCGACGGCTGGCTCGAGCGCAACAAGGTCGGCCGCAACAGTTTTTATCGGCTGAACGCCAAGGGCCGGCAGACCTTCGACACCGCGACTCGGCACATCTACGATCCGCCGCCGTCGGACTGGACCGGCCGCTTCGAGCTGTTGTTGATCGGCAATGCCGAGGACCGCGACGCCGCGCGCGAGGCGTTGAAGAATGCTGGCTTCGGCACCCCGCTGCCCGGCGTATGGGTCGCGCCGTCGGGCGTGCCGATCCCCGATGAAGCGTCGCGCGCGATCCGGCTCGAAGTCTCCGCGGAAGATGACAGCGGAAGGCGGCTACTCAGCGAAAGCTGGCCGCTCGACCGCACCGCGGACGCCTATCTGAAGTTCATGAAGACGTTCGAGCCGCTGCACGGCTCGATCATCCGCGGCGAGACGCTGAGCGACGCCGACGCCTTCACCGCGCGCATTCTCTTGATCCACCATTACCGCCGCGTCGTGCTGCGCGATCCGCTGCTGCCGTATCAGCTGCTGCCGAAGGACTGGCCGGGCAGGGCGGCGCGGAAACTCTGCGGCGAGATCTATCGCGGGCTGCTTTCGCCGTCGGAACAATGGCTTGACGACCACGCAAAAAACCAGGACGGGCCGCTGCCGAAGCCCAACGGCGCGGTGGCGCGCCGTTTCGAGGGTGTCTGAATATATTACAAAAACTTCTTGCATTCGAAAATTTGTGTTATATATGCTGCCTAACAACACATTGGGAGGTCGGCCATGTACACGCAGGCGCTCAACTCATCCGACGGCGACGATCGCGGCGTCGAGGATGTCGCCCGTGCCAGTCAGTTCCAGGCCCGCATCGATGCCGACGAGCGCATCGAGCCGAACGACTGGATGCCCGCCGCCTACCGCAAGACGCTGACGCGGCAGATTTCCCAGCACGCCCATTCCGAAATCGTCGGCATGCTCCCCGAGGGCAACTGGATCACCCGCGCGCCGTCGCTGCGCCGCAAGGCCGCGCTGCTCGCCAAGGTGCAGGACGAATGCGGCCACGGCCTCTATCTCTACGCCGCCGCCGAGACGCTCGGCACCTCGCGCGAGGAGCTGGTCGACGCGATGCTCTCGGGCAAGGCGAAATATTCCTCGATCTTCAATTATCCGACGCTGACCTGGGCCGACATCGGCGCCATCGGCTGGCTGGTCGACGGCGCCGCGATCATGAACCAGATCCCGCTGTGCCGTTGCTCCTACGGCCCCTATGCGCGTGCGATGATCCGCGTGTGCAAGGAGGAGTCGTTCCACCAGCGCCAGGGTTTTGAGATCATGGTGACCCTGTGTCGCGGCACCGCGGAGCAGAAGGCGATGGCGCAGAACGCGCTCGATCGCTGGTGGTGGCCGGTGCTGATGATGTTTGGTCCGCCGGACCAGGTCAGCCAGCACAGCGACACCTCGACCAAATGGAAGATCAAGCGCTTCTCCAATGACGAGTTGCGCCAGAAATTCATCGACGCCACCGTCCCGCAGGCCGAATTCCTGGGCCTGACGATCCCCGATCCCGGCATGAAGCAGAACGCTAACGGCAATTGGGAACACAGCCCGATCGACTGGGACGAGTTCAAGCAGGTGCTGGCAGGCAACGGCCCCTGCAACCGCGATCGTCTCGCCGCGCGCCGCAAGGCGCATGAGGAGGGGGCCTGGGTGCGCGAGGCCGCGATGGCCTATGCCGAGAAGCGCAAGCGCCGCCAGCTCGCGCAAGCCGCAGAATAAGGGAGCGCCGCCATGGCCACGCCGAACGTTCCGCTCTGGGAAGTCTTCATCCGCAGCCGCAATGGCCTGGCGCACAAGCATGTCGGCTCGCTGCACGCGGCCGACGCGACGCTCGCCCTGCAGGCCGCGCGCGACATCTACACCCGCCGCGGCGAGGGATTGTCGATCTGGGTGGTGCCCTCGAACGCGATCACCGCGTCCGATCCGTCCGAGAAGGGCATGATGTTCGAGCCGGCGGAATCCAAGATCTACCGTCACCCGACCTTTTACGACGTCCCCGACGAAGTCGGGCACATGTGAATTTCACCCGTCATGGTGAGGAGGCGCGCAGCGCCGTCTCGAACCATGACGCCCGATCGTAACCGCGGCCAACCTTCGAGACGCCTGCTGCGCAGGCTCCTCAGGATGACGTCGAGCAAGTGGATGCAGGTGGAATAGAGAACATGGCAACCGCCAACATCGAAGTCTCCGAAACGCCGCTGGTGCTCTACGCGCTGCGCCGCGCCGACGACGCGCTGATCCTCGGCCATCGGCTGTCCGAATGGTGCGGCCATGCGCCCGCGATGGAAGAGGACATGGCGCTCGCCAATATGGGGCTCGACCTGCTCGGTCAGGCCCGTGAGCTCTACACCTACGCGGCCAAGGTCGAAGGCCGAGGCAACGACGAAGACAAGTTCGCCTATCTGCGCGACGTCCGGCAGTATCGCAACCTGCTGCTGGTCGAGCAGCCGAACGGCGACTTTGCTCGCACCATGGTGCGGCAATTCTTCTACGCGGCATTCGCCGATCTCTACTGGCGCGCGATGATGGCCTCGTCCGATCCGACGCTCGCCGCGATCGCGGCGAAGTCGGAGAAGGAGAGCGCCTATCATGTCAGGCATTCGTCGGAATGGATCGTTCGCCTCGGCGACGGCACCGAGGAGAGCCATCGCCGCGCGCAGGATGCGATCGACGACCTCTGGGCCTATACCGGCGAGATGTTCACGATCGATGACGGCGAGCGCGGCCTGATCGATGCCGGCATCGCGATCGACCCAGCGGCGCTGCAGCCGCGCTGGCTGAAGACGGTCACCGGCATCGTCAACGAGGCGACGCTGGCGTTGCCGAGGAGCGATTGGATGCAGCAGGGCGGCCGCAGCGGCCGGCACAGCGAGCATCTCGGCCATCTCCTCAGCGAGCTGCAATCGATGCAGCGGACCTTTCCGGGGGCAACATGGTGACCGTCGCGCTCAGCGATGCCGATCTGCGCCGGCGCGCCTGGAGCGCGGCCGCGCAGGTGGTCGATCCCGAAATCCCGGTGCTGACCATCGCCGATCTCGGCGTACTGCGCGATGTCGCGGTCCACGACGGTCATGTCGAGGTCGCGATCACGCCGACCTATTCCGGCTGTCCCGCCATGAACATGATCGCACTCGAGATCGAGCTCGCTCTGGCGCGTGAAGGCATTCATGGGCCGAAGGTCCGCACCGTGCTGTCGCCGGCCTGGACCACCGACTGGATGAGCGAGGACGGCCGTCGCAAGCTGAAGGAGTACGGCATCGCGCCGCCGCTGCCGGGCTCCTCGCGCCGCGCGCTGTTCGGCGAGCAGGCGGTCGCGTGCCCGCAGTGTGGCTCGGGAGATACCGAGCTGCTCTCCGAATTCGGCTCGACCTCCTGCAAGGCGCTGTGGCGCTGCAGGAGCTGCCGTGAACCCTTCGATTACTTCAAGTGTCATTGACCATGTCGACACCGCGCTTTCACCGCCTGTCCGTCAGCGATCTGCGCCGCGAAGCGTCGGACGCGATCTCGATGACTTTTGCGATCCCCGACGATCTGCAAGGCGACTACCGTTTTACGCCGGGCCAGTATCTGACGCTGCGCACCACGATGGATGGCGAGGAGGTTCGCCGCTCCTATTCGATCTGCTCCGGTCCCGACGACGGCGAATTGCGCATCGCGGTGAAGAAGGTCGACGGCGGCGCATTCTCGAACTGGGCGGCCGAGGAATTGAAGACCGGCGACGAGCTCGACGTGATGACGCCGACCGGGCGTTTCGGCGTCGCCCACGCGCCGGGCGAGGCGCGGACCTATGTCGGCTTTGCCGCCGGTAGCGGCATCACGCCGATCCTCTCGATCATCAAGGGCGTGCTGGCGCGCGAGCCGGACAGCCGCTTCTTCCTGTTCTACGGCAACCGTTCGACTGAGGGCGTCATGTTCCGCGAGGCGCTGGAGGAGCTGAAGGACCGCTTCATGCAGCGGCTCTCGGTATTCCACGTCATCTCGGGCGAGGAGCAGGACATTCCGATCCTGCACGGCCGGCTCGACGGCGAGAAGGTGCGGGTGCTGCTGCGCTCGCTGGTGCCGGCCGAGACGGTCGATCACGTCTTCGTCTGCGGTCCGGCCGCGATGAGCGAGACCATCGAGGCCACCTGCCGCGAGATCGGCATCGCCGACGAGCGCATCCATGTCGAACGCTTCGTGTCGGAATTCGGCGGCAAGCCGCGGGCGAAGGTCGTCGTTCCGGCCGGCGCGCCGCCGAAGGCGATTGCCGGGCTGATCATCGACGGCAAGCGCCGCGAGGTCCCGGTGGCCGACGGCGAGTCGATCCTCGACGCTGCGCTGCGCGCCGGCATGGACCTGCCGTTTGCCTGCAAGGGCGGCATGTGCTCGACCTGCCGCGCCAAGCTGGTCGAAGGCGAGGCGCCGATGGACCTGAACTATTCGCTGGAGCCGTGGGAGCTGAAGGCGGGGTTCATCCTCACCTGTCAGGCCAAGCCGTGCTCTGAGAAGGTCGTGGTCGACTACGACCACGTCTGAGATTGTCGTCATTCCGGGTTCGCTGCTGCGCATCGCCCCGGAATGACGGAAGTAGCGTTGACGCCTCGTGCGTCGCGCTTGAAATTGAAGTTCGGCACAAGAGGCCCTCCGCAACGGGCCCGCGCACAGGGAGTTCGATGTGAACGTGAAGGCCACGCTATCGCCCGAGGACGTTGCCCGCGCCTGCGCGGACGCGATGTGGAAGGAAGACGACGCCAGCAAGGGCCTCGGCATGGAGCTCGTCGAGATCAGGCCGGGGCAGGCGGTGATGGCGATGACGGTGCAGCCGCACATGGTCAACGGCCAGCGCATCTGTCATGGCGGCTACATCTTCACGCTGGCCGATTCAGCCTTCGCCTTTGCCTGCAACAGCCGCAACGATCGCGCGGTGGCGGCGCAGGGCAACGTCACTTTCATCCGGCCCGGCAAGCTTGGCGACCGCCTGGTGGCGACCGCGCGCGAGATCTCGCGCAATGGCCGCTCGGGAATCTACGACGTGAGCGTGACCTCCGGCGACAGCGTGATCGCCGAATTCCGCGGGCATTCGCGCGTGATAGCGGGCACCTGGCTGCCGGATACGGACATCAAGGCATAAAGGCTTCAGGGGAAACGTCGATGGCAACGGCAAAGCTCAAGGACAGCGGTTATCACGCCGAGCTCGATGCGGCCGAGCGCGCCTCGCGCGACGAGATCATGGCGCTGCAGACCAGGCGGCTGGCCTGGTCGCTCAAGCATGCCTATGACAATGTCGCGCACTACAGGAAGGCGTTCGATGCCGCCGGCGTGCAGCCGTCCGACTTCAGGCAGCTTCCCGATCTCGCCAAATTTCCGTTCACGGTGAAGACGGATCTGCGCGACAATTATCCCTTCAACATGTTCGCGGTGCCGCGCGAACAATTGGTGCGGGTCCATGCGTCCTCCGGCACGACCGGCAAGCCGATCGTGGTCGGCTATACCAAAGCCGATATCGACACCTGGGCGGACGTGATGGCGCGCTCGATCCGCGCCGCCGGCGGCCGCACCGGCATGCTGATGCACAATGCCTATGGCTATGGCCTGTTCACCGGCGGCCTCGGCGCGCATTACGGCGCCGAGCGGCTCGGCTGCACGGTGATCCCGATCTCCGGCGGCATGACCGAGCGGCAGGTGCAGCTCATCAACGACTTCCGGCCCGACATCATCACGGTGACGCCGAGCTACATGCTGGCGATCCTCGACGAGTTCAAGCGACAGGGCCTCGACCCGCGCAAATCGTCGCTCAAGTTCGGCATCTTCGGCGCCGAGCCCTGGACCAATGCGATGCGCGTCGAGATCGAGCAGGCGTTCGACATGGACGCCACCGACATCTATGGCTTGTCGGAGGTGATCGGTCCCGGCGTCGCGCAGGAATGCGTGGAGACCAAGGACGGCCTGCACATCTGGGAGGACCACTTCTATCCGGAGGTGATCGATCCCCTGACCGGCAAGGTGCTGCCCGACGGCGAGAAGGGCGAGTTGGTGTTCACCTCGCTGACTAAGGAAGCCTTTCCGATCATCCGCTACCGCACCCGCGACCTGACGCGGCTGTTGCACGGCACGGCGCGGCCCGGCATGCGGCGGATGGAGAAGGTGACCGGCCGCTCCGACGACATGATCATCCTGCGCGGCGTCAACGTGTTCCCGACCCAGATCGAGGAAGCGCTGCTGGCGACCGACTGGTGCGGCGGTCACTTTGTCATCGAGCTGACCCGTGAGGGCCGCATGGACGAGATGACGGTGCTCGCCGAAGCCCGGCCGGAGAGCTGGGACGGCGAGGGGCTGACTGCACACGCCGAGAAGGTCTCCGCCTTCATCAAGAACACGATCGGCATCTCCACCCGCGTCCGCGTCGTTGCGCCCGAGACGCTGGAGCGTTCGCTCGGCAAGGCGAAACGTGTTTACGACAAGCGGCCGAAAGAATAGCCTAATCCCTGCAATTCAACAGGGCGCAGGGTATGGCCGACACCAATGAAACGACCGCTGCGGAGATCCTGGCTGATATCCGCGCCGGCAAGGTAACGGCGGTCAGTGTCGTCGAGGCCGCGCTCGATCGTGCGGAGCGGCTCAAGCACCTCAACGCCTTCATCGTGCTGAACCGCGACGGCGCGCTGGCCGCGGCGCGCGAGGTCGATGCCGGGACGCGGACCGGCGTGCTGGCCGGGCTTCCGATCGTCGTGAAGGACAATATCAACACATCAGAACTGCCGACATCGGGCGGCACGCCGGCGCTGCAACACGCGCGGCCTGCGCGCAATGCGCCGTCGCTGCAAAAGCTGCTCGATGCGGGTGCCGTCGTCATCGGCAAGACCAATCTGCACGAGCTTGCCTTCGGCATCACCAGTACCAATCTCGCACCGTTCGCAGGACCGGTGCGGAATCCATACGACACCAGCCGGATCCCGGGCGGGTCGTCCGGCGGAACGTCGGCGGCGATCGCCGCGCGCATCGCCACCTGTGGCCTCGGATCGGACACCGGCGGCTCGACCCGCGTGCCCGCGGCGTTGACCGGGACCGTGGGCCTTCGGCCTTCAGTCGGCGATGGCGGCGCCGAGCGGCGTTATCACGATGACAACCAGGTGGTTCCGATCAGCCATACCCGCGACACCGTCGGCCCGATGGGACGCACCGTCGCCGATGTCGCGCTGCTCGATGCCGTGATGACAGGCACGCCGCTGGCAACGAGCATCCCGCTACGCGGCGTGCGTCTCGGCATTCCCGCCTGTTTCTGGAGCGGCCTCGATCGCGATGTCGAAGCCGTCGCCCGCGCAGCCTGCGCCCGGCTCTCGGCGGCCGGCGCGGTGCTGGTCGATGTCGACATGCCCGATCTGTTTGAGCAGAACGGCAAGGTGTCGTTTGTGGTCGCGTTGCACGAGCCGATCGCCGATATCCCGGCCTGGCTCGCCGCCTCCGGGATTGAAGGGATCACGCTGTCCGACATCGCGGCCGGCGTCGCCAGTCCTGATGTCGTCGGCGCATTCGGTGCCATCACTACGGACGCCTTCGGTGCCGCCTATGATGATGCAATCAAAGTGCAGCGGCCGGTGCTGCAGGCGATCTATGCCACCTACATCAGGGACAACGGGCTGGATGCGATCCTGTTTCCGACCACGATCGCGCCTGCACCGGTCATCGACGAAAACAACGGATCCGGCGAGATGTCGGTCAATGGCGGCGCGCAGGTGCCGACCTTCGGCACCTTGATCCGCAACACCGATCCCGGCAGCAATGCTGGCCTTCCCGGGCTGTCGCTCTATGCCGGCATGACGTCCGATGGCCTGCCGGTTGGGCTCGAGCTCGACGGTCCGGTCGGCAGCGATGCAAGGCTGCTCGGGCTCGGCCTGTCGATCGAGGCGATCCTGGGCACGGCCCCGCCGCCGAAGCTCTGACTCGGCCGGCCGCAACAAGCCCCTTGAATTGATCGGTCAGTCGATTAGTCATGGCCCGAGGCCATCCGGCCGCCACCATCCGCGTGCCTTGCGGCGCGCTCCATGACCGAGACTGGAACGCTGATGCCGCCGGCCCCGCAAGCAAACCGTCATCCTGTCGACGCGCGCTGCGTCCGCCTGCTGACGAAGGCGGAGAACGCGGCGGCGGTGGCGCCAGCGGTCGAGACCCTTGCGTTGTCGCGCGCGGCGGACGATCTGCTCATCGAGGTGAGGGCCGCCGCGGTCAATCCGTCCGACGTCAAGGCCGCGACCGGGCTGATGCCCTATGCCATATTCCCGCGTACCCCGGGCCGCGACTACGCCGGTGTCGTAATCGATGGTCCCGCTGAATTCATCGGGCGTGAGGTGTTCGGCTCGTCCGGCGACCTCGGCATCCGCCGCGACGGCACCCATGCCACGCATCTGGTGGTCGAGCGCGATGCCGTGGTGGAAAAACCCGCGGGCATTTCCTGGGACGAAGCCGCCGGGATCGGCGTGCCCTTCGTCACCGCGATGGAGGGCCTGCGCCGCGCCGGCCTGCCGAAGGCGGGCGAGACCGTGCTCGTGATGGGCGTCAACGGCAAGGTCGGGCAGGCCGCGGTGCAGATCGCGAGCTGGCACGGCGCGCGCGTGATCGGCGTGGTGCGCAAGAGCGAGCCCTATGAAGGCCACAGCAATTCGCCGGTCGAGGTGATCGACGCCTCGACCACCGACGTCGCCGCTCGCGTGCGCGAGCTGACCGGCGGCAAGGGCGCCAACATCGTCTACAACACGGTCGGCGATCCCTATTTCCAGGCCGCGCACAAGTCGCTGGCGCTGCGCGGCCGCCAGATCCTGATCGCGGCGGTCGACCGCATCGTGCAGTTCAACATCCTCGAATTCTACCGCGGCCAGCACACCTATGTCGGCATCGACACGCTTGCGCTGTCGTCGGTTGCGACCGGCGAGGTGTTGCGCGAGCTCGCGCCGGGCTTTGCCGGCGGACATCTGAAGCCATTCCCGATCAAGCCGAGCGCGATCTACCCGCTGGAACAGGCCAAGGCGGCGTTTGTTGCCGTGGCAGGCTCGTCGCGCGACCGCGTGATTTTGCGACCCTAGTTCACCGTCATTGCGAGGAGCGAAGCGACGAAGCAATCCATTTCTCTCCAGCGTGATAGTATGGATTGCTTCGCGTCGCTCGCAATGACGAACGTAATTGAAGGACTATTATGGACCCCGCCACGATCGTCATCATTGCCGCCCTGACCATCGGCCTCATCTATGGCTCGGTCGCGCTGCTCAGCGGCTTCTGCATGATGAGCGGCCTGCGCGGCTGGTGGGCGGAGGGCGACGGCCGCCTGGCGCGCACCTATGCGCTGGCGATGGGCGTCGCGATCGCGGCCTCGCAGCTGTTGGCGGCGGCAGGCCTCGTCGATCTCGGCAAGTCGATCTATCTGCAACCGTCCTTCTCGGCGCCGGTGATGTTCCTCGGCGGGCTCCTGTTCGGCTACGGTATGGTGCTGTCGAATGGCTGCGGCTCGCGGGCGCTGGTGCTGCTCGGGCGCGGCAATCTGCGCTCCTTCGTGGTCGTGATCGTGCTCGGCATTTTCGCCGAGATGACGCTGAAGGGCCTGATCGCCCCGGCGCGGATCGCGATGGTGCAGGCGTCACAGGCCACAGTGTCAGCCAATTCGGTGCCGGCGCTATTGGCGGACATCGGCCTCGGCGCGGTGCCGGCGCGGATGGTGGCGGCCTCGGTTCTCGCAGCCCTCTTGATTATTTTCGCCTTTGCCCATGCGCCATTCCGCAAGTCACCGGGCCAGATCGCGGCCGGCCTGATCGTCGGCCTGCTGGTGGCGGGGGGCTGGTACGCGACCGGCTATCTCGGCGCCGATGATTTCAATCCGGTGCCGGTGACGTCGCTGACCTTCATCGCGCCGATCGCCGACGCCCTGCAATACGTCATGCTGTCGACCGGCTCGACGCTCAATTTCGGCATCGTCACCGTGTTCGGCGTGTTCGCCGGCAGCCTGATCACGGCCATCGCCACCGGGCGCTTCCAGCTCGAAGGCTACCGGTCGCCGCAGCATATGCTGCGCTCGGCGAGCGGCGCCGCGTTGATGGGCGCGGGCGGCGTGATGGCGTTCGGCTGCTCGGTCGGGCAGGGGCTGACTGGGCTGTCGACGCTCTCGCTGTCGTCCCTCATCGCGATCGCCGGCATCATGCTCGGCACCGGCGCCGGCCTGCGCGGGAGCTTGCGGGTCAGGCCGCTTGCGACGGCCTAGGCGTGTACTCATAACCGTCGGCTTCCCGTCATAAAGCGGAAGTTGCCCGGTTCGGTAGTTATCGGCGGCTTATGGCCCCTCAGCAGACATTCCGTTCGTGCCGATGCTCCGTTTTGGAGATAATATGCAGCATTGCGACGCGAGGGAAGAGAATGAATGAAGATCAAACCATTCGAGCGGCTTTGGATCATCACTGGGCAGCCTCAGATGCAAATGACTTCGAGGCGGAGCATGAGATTTACCGTGATGATGCCGTGCTTGAGTACCCTCAATCCGGGGAGAGAATCCGCGGTCGACGCAATATTCAAGCGTCTCGTTTTGCGCAGCCGAACAAGAAGCGCTTTACGGTGCGACGCATACTCGGCGCTGCCGACCTTTGGGTTACTGAATTTGTCCTCACATACGACGGCTTGCCATCTTACACGGTGAGCATCATGGAATTCAGAGGCGGGAAGGTCGTTCGTGAAACCCAGTACTTCGGTGATCCCTTTGAGCCGGGGCCGTCGCGCGCCCAATGGATCGAGCCAATACGTTGAGATGTCTTTGCATTCAATCTCACCACCGCAGCGTGCTCCGGCTCATCATTCTCGTGCGTTGCCTGCCAATGCCGACGAGGTGATCGAGTAGGATGGTCATCGCACGCATGAGTCCGGGATGGCCCTAAGCTGATGGTCTGCATGATCCCCGAGAGGTTGGCTCTTCGAGGGTAACCGGAAGTCCCTCGCGCTTTTATCGAAGTTGAGTGCGGCTGCCTCTCACCCTACTCTCGCCCGGCCGGTTATCGGCGAGCTGGAGGAAATCATGAGAACTCAATACTTGATGGCATTGTCACTGCTCAGCGGCATCGCAATCGGCGGGTTCGCGTTCCAAGGTTTGCACGCTCAAACCAAGCTGAAGGCCTACAGTATCGGTGAGATCGAACCAATTGCTGGTGCAACTGTTTCGCCCGCTTATATCGAGGCAGCGAGAAGGGCACTGGCCGAGGCCGGTGGCCGCTCAATGGGGACTTTGAAAGGCAGAGTTTTCCACGCGGAGGGCGGGCCTGCTCCAATCAGTGTGGCCATGACCGAGTGGGATAGCGCAGATGCCGCCATAGCATTTTTCCAGTCCAAGGTCTGGCAGGACCTTGCACCTGAGGGCGCGAAAACCGCGAAAACGATACGGCGATACATCGTGGAAGTTGAGAAGTGACCACCAACTTTGGTCACATGACTAGGCCGCCTCAGTTGGCGGCCTAATTCATTTCGATGTTGCCTGCTAGCCCTAAGCTGACGGTCTGCATGTCTAGCGCTCATTCCCTGCGATGTCGGTATGCGCCTCTTGGCGATGATGTTAAAGAAAGGGTGTTCGCGAAGCCCGCAAATACTCGCATTCTGCGGCATCGTCGGCGCACTGGTAAGGAGCCGCAGGATCACTTCTGCTCCCGCATGGTCGATGCGGCGCGCACACCTGAGGGCGTCTCGCCGAAGTGCCGGCGGAACGTGCGATTGAAATTAGAAACGTCACCAAAGCCGACTGCATACGCGATGTCGATGATGGCCAAATGCAGATGGTGCGGGTCAGTCAACATCGCGAAGGCACGCTCGAGCCGGCGTCCTGCAAGATGCTCGGTGAAAGACTTTCCGGTCCCCTCCTCGAGCAATTTTTGCACGTATCGCCGCGACATGCCGATCGCCCCAGCGACCTTGTTCAAATCGAAATTGGGATCGCTGTAGCGTCTCGCGACTTCCGCTAGGATCGCCTGCAGCTTTGCTGCCTTCACACCGCGCTCCGTAATGATGTCTGTTGCTTGGTCGGTCGGCCCGAGCGTCGCGGCGACAAGATCGAGGAGATGTACGCCGACGGTGGCGGCTAGCTCTGATGACGGAGGTTCTTTGAAGGATGCGAGCGACCGCAGGTAGCGGTTGAGAAGTCTCAGCGCCGGTCCGGAACGCGCTGGCCGGCCTGATAGGTCTTCCGGGTTGGCCACCAGAGACCTAAGGGCGGCAGCCTGCACGGTTACGAATTTGACGCTCCCCCCACGCGGCCCAAATACTCGCAGCGTCCTTCCCCGATCGACCAAACAAGCGGAGCCGACGTCATAGCCATACTCTTGGCCAGCATTTGCAAATTGGACCGGTCCAGCCTCGACGAGGTTCAGTCCGAATTGCTCACCGCTATCCTTGAGGTGGTGTTTGTGACGAATAAACTCCACCGGCGTCGTGACAAGGCTACAAACGCCAACCGCACCGAGCGACAAGCAGGTGACGTCGATACGTGGGCGGCCACCGCTGTGGTCTATCACGTCCAACGCGAGGTTCAGCCGCGCAAACTCCTCACGGAACGTGGAGAACCGCACGCGCTCCGGCAGCATCTCGGTCGACCATCGCAAAAGGTGAGATGACGTTGGCATCTCGACCTCCCGTTTTGGGGGCAGTCCCTCAAGTAATCATAATGGGCGGCGCTTCGCTACTGTGTGAAATGGCTTACAAAGGGAAGCCGGCTGCGCGACATTCGTCCTGTTGAGGACCGCTTGTGTGAAGGGTTTCGGATGCCGGCCGCATGACTGACGGCGCGGCACATTCGGCGGCCGGCGTCCGAAAGCCTCCAAGGGAGATGCTATGGTGCGGGCGGCGGCGGTGAGGACGGTGAGGATATGGCATTCATCGGCGCTGATGTGAACCGATGGAGCACCCCATGCAGAAGTTGAATGACCTGAGCCGATCCCTCACACCCCTCAAACCG
>NZ_JAUMTJ010000062.1:0-55484 GCF_032654765.1 Bradyrhizobium sp. 33ap4
TGCCTCGGTCCTGCCGAGCATGCACCGCGACACAGTGAATCATTCCCCGGACACCCCTGCCGCACGCGGGGCGAGGTGACTTCACTGCTTATGGAACACCAGCGTGCGCAGCTCGATGCTCTCGCGCGGCGCGGCATCCGCCGGCGTGGTCGGATCGACGAACGCCGTATGCGGCCCGAACCGCGTGCGACCGTCGGTCGCCGAGTCGTAACATTTCAGCAGGATCGCCTCGTCCGGCGTCATCTCGGGAATGTAGAACCAGCGGTGGTTCGGATTGTACTTCACCGAGTAGGTCTCGCCGCTGCGGTTCGGATAGATCAGGTCCGAAGCAATCAAATCCTCCGGCGCGACCGTGGTGCCGTCGGCCATCGCCAGCGGTGAATCCCGCAGGGGACCGCGGATCGGGCGCCACAGATTGATCACCTGGACGCGGCCCTTGACCAGCTGCTCGGCCTCGTCGGGCAGGTGCTCGAACACGCGGTTGCGGCCGGAGACGGCGGTCTGGTCGACATGGACGCGGGTCGCCGGCTGGCGCGGACCACCGCCGCGGATGTCAGCCGCGCCCTCGACGCGCTTGCGCACGGTGTGATCGAAGATGACAACGCGATCCGCCTTCAGCGTCGCCTTCAGGAAGGCTTCGACGGCGGGATAGTAGACGTTGCGGACTTCGTTCTCGTCGTAATAGTCCTTGACGCTGGTCGGATGCTTGACCAGCGCAAAGCCCTCGCGATCGAGCGAGAAGCTGTCGGCGATCAAACGCCCGTCAAATATCGGAACATTGTGGGCTTCGGGCAGCGCGGTGGATTTGGGTTCGCCGGGCGGCGGATCGAAGGCGTAGGTCCGGGGCTTGCCCGGCGTCGGCGCGAGATAATTCAGTTCAGCGGTCACAAACGGCAGCGACTCGATGCGAGTTTGTTGAAGGCCCATGGTGATCTCCCGGACTCGATTGTTCGTGCTTTTGATCTTGGCGGCGCCGGGCGGGGTGGCAAGGTCGTGGCGAAAATAGCAACGTTGCGGTTTTGGAATGTGCCAAACGGGGAAAATCCTTGCCGCGCGGCAGCCGGCGGACGAATGGATGTTTTGAATCACGGGTTCGTTAGCGGTGCAATAGTGCGGAGCTGAATCGCTTCCGCGCAGACGGTCCACATCTCCCGCCTGCAGGGCCGCCGCAGGTGCGCCGGCAAAATATCGAAAACAACCCCATGCAAAGGACCTCGCGGCTGCCGGCCTTCGACAGGGCAGCTTGACACGTCGGGCAAATCAGGGATATTTTTCCAATATTCCGAAATCGTGCGAGCACCCGCCGTCCTGGCGAAAGCCAGGACGACGCTGAATGTTTGGTGTCGCTTGCAAATTGCCTACAGTCCCGCGCCCTTCCCGACGGCCGCACCAAACGAGCGGTCGACGATGTCGGCGGCGTTGATCTTCTGCCGGATCAGGCCCCAGCGGTCGTAGAGGTCGATGGTCTTCTGCTCGTCGGCGACCACGCTGTCGTCGATCGGCGCGATGCGGATCTTGGCCCGCGTCAGCCAGTTCACCGCCACCGCGGGCGGGATGTTCATCAGCCTGCCCCAGGTCGCAGCGTAGCCCTCGACATTGTTCTGCGACCATGCGCGCGCCGCGGCGAGGCGACGCACGAAATCCTCGAGCTCGGCGCGCTTGCCCTTGATCGCATCGGGCGTTGCGACCTGGAAGCCGAGGCCGGGCGTGATGCCGTCAGCCGTGATGACGCGGCGCGACTTGAACAGCACCTCTTCCTGGCTCACATAAGGCTCCCAGGTCGACCAGGCGTCGACCGAACCTTGCGTGTAGGCGACCTTGGCATCCGACGGCGCGAGGAACACGATCTGCACGTCGTTCGCCTGCCAACCCCTGGATTCCAGCGCCGCCAGGATCAGCTGATGGCCGATCGAGCCGCGGCCGGTTGCGATCTTCTTGCCGCGCAGATCGTCGAAGCTCTTGATCGCGGAGTTCTCCGGCACCACGACCGCGAGCCCGTCGCGCGACTGCCGCACCGCGGCGATCGCCTTGACCGGAATTTTGGCGGCCGCCGCGAAGGTGAACGGCGCGTCGCCGACCAGCCCGGTATCGATCGCGCCTGCGCCCAGGGCCTCCAGCAGCGGCGCGGCTGCGGCGAACTCCTTCCACTCGATCTTGTAGGGAACGTCCTTGAGCACACCGGCCGCTTCCATCACGGCCTGCGAATTGCCCTTCTGGTCGCCGACGCGCAGCGTGGTCTGCGCGAAGGCCGCGTCGACGGCGACGAGCGCAAGCACTGCCGCAACAATGAGACGGATCATTCGGCGGCAATCCCCCGCTGCTGGTCGCGCGCTTCGATCAGCTTGCGGGTCAGCGGGATCAGCGCCCGGCCATAATCGATCGCATCGACCAGCGGGTCGAAGCCGCGGATCAGGAAGTGGCTGACGCCGAGATCGTAATAATCGCCGAATACCTCGGCGACCTGCTCGGGTGTGCCGACCAGCGCGGTGGTATTGCTGTTGGCGCCCGTCAGTTTGGCGATCTCGGTCCACAGCCGCTTGTCGATGCGCGTACCCTGATCGGCGAGCGCCAGCAGCCGCTTGGCGCCGTCGGTCGCGTGGTTGGGACGGCGATAGCCGGTCTGGTCCTGCAGCGCGGTGGCGCGCTCGAGGATATGTTCCGCCTTCTTCCACGCCTTCTCTTCGGTGTCGGCGAGGATCGGCCGCACCGACAGACTGAAGCGCGGCGTCGGCCTTCCGTGCCTGGCCGCGGCGGCGCGCACCCGCGCGGTGACATCGCGCACCTGCGCGTAGGACTCGCCCCACAGCGCGAAAGTATCGGCGTGCTTGCCCGCGACCTCGACCGCGGCGTCCGAGCCGCCGCCGACGAAGGTGTAGATGCCGCCCTTCTGCAACGGCTTCACCTGCGAGAAGCCGTTCTCGACGTTGTAATACTTGCCGCTGTAGTTGAACGGCTTCTCGCTGGTCCACTCCAGCCGCACCACGTCGAGGAATTCGCTGGTGCGGGCGTAGCGCTCGTCCTTGTCGTCGAGCGTGTTGCCGTCCTGGCGCAGCTCGATGGCGTTGCCGCCCGTGATGACGTGCAGCGAGACGCGGCCGCCGTAGAACTGATCCAGCGTCGCGAGCTGGCGCGCCAGCAGCGTCGGCGCGGTGAAGCCCGGTCGCTGCGCGATCATCACCTTGAGCTGTTTGGTGATGGTCAGGACATGCTGCGCGACCTGCAACGCATCCGGCGTGGTGGAATGGAACGCCAGCAGCGCGCGATCGAATCCGGCGAGCTCATGCGCCTTGGCCACTGTCTCGATATAGGGCGGATCGAGCACCGGGCCTGAGCGGACGATGGTCTCGGAGGCATTGTTGTTGGTGATGAAGCCGATGAACTCGACCGGCATGACGGGAACTCCGTTGTTGTTGGCTATTGTTTTCAGACGCCCAGCGCGGAGCGTCCGGCGGAGACACGGGTGGCATCGTCTTGCGGGGTATGGACGCGGCCGCACAGCACGTCACGGTAATGCCGCTCCAGCGGATTGGTTCGCGACAGGCCGTGATTGCTGGTCAGCGACAAGGCATCCTCCACCACTGCCGCGGCGTTATTTGTCACCGTCAGCTTGATGATGTTAGACTCGATCGCGGACAGCGGGAAGCCGTTATCGAAATCGGTCGCGAAGCTGTCGATCAGGCGGGCATTGACCGCAAGCCGCGCCTCGATCGCACCGACGACCTCCTGCATCCGTGGCAAGGTCGCGAGCGGCGCGCCGAGATTGGCGGGCACCCGCTCCTTCAGGAATTTGACCAGCCAGTCGCGGGCCGCGCGGGCGATGCCGTCATAGATCGCGGCGACGAAGATCGCATGCACGGTCGCCTGGGTGACGTCAGGAACCTTCCAGTCGTCGGGCGTGCGCACGTCGATCTCGTAATCCAGCGGAAACACGACGTCGTCGAAGATCACGGTGTGGCTGCCGCTGGCGCGCAGGCCGAGATGGTCCCAGGTCTCCTCGATCCGCGTTCCCGGCAGACCGGCGGGAACCAGAAACAAGCCGACACGGGTCTCCGGCTCATCGGTCTTCGCCCAGACCGAATACCATTTCAGGATCGGCGCGCCGGTCGAATAGATCTTCTTGCCGGTCAGCCGCCAGCCGGTCTCGGTGCGGCGCGCCGTCGTCGCCGGCAGGCCACCGCGCGCGGGCGAGCCGAGCTCGGGCTCGACGCGCAATGCATTGATCAGCGCCACGCCCTCGACCGTCTCCTTGGCGAGCTTGCGCGACAGCCGGCCCGGCCAACGCGTGCTGCGCGCCATCACCAGATGCTGGATGTAATGCATCGACAGCACCAGCGCGGTCGACGGATCGGCCTTGCCGATGATGCCGAGCACGCGCGTGGCGTCGCGAGCGCCCGCTCCGCCGCCGCCGAGCGCCGCCGGCACGGTCAGCGCCAGCAGGCCTTCGCGGGAGAGATCGACGAAATTCTCGAAGGGAAAACTGGCGTCGCGGTCGTGCGCCGGCGCACGCGCTGCAAAGACGTCGGCGAGCCGCAACGCGCGCGCGATGTGCTCCGGCCCGTCCGCCGGATGCAGCTCCCTCGCCGCAGATCTCACCATGTCGCCTCCAGTCCGAGCAGGCCGAGAATCTGCTTGCGCAGCTCAGCCAGATAAGGATCGCCGCGATGCCGCGGATACGGCCGGGCGACAGCGATGTCCGCCTTGATCCGCGCCGGCCGATCGGAGAGCACGATGACGCGGTTGGCGAGCACCAGCGCCTCCTCGACGTCATGGGTGACCAACAGCGTGGTGAAGCCTTTGCGCTGCCACAGCGCGACGAGTTCTGACTGCATGGCGATCCGCGTCAGCGAATCGAGCTTGCCGAGCGGCTCATCGAGCACCAGGATCTTCGGATCGTTGACCAGCGCGCGCGCCAGCGCCACGCGCTGCGCCATGCCGCCGGACAGCTGGTGCGGATAAGCGTTGCGGAACGAGGACAGGCCGACCAGCTCGATGACGTCATCGACGCGGTGGCGCTGCGCCTTCAGAATGCCCTGCGCTTCGAGGCCAAGCGCAACATTGTCCCACACCGTGCGCCACGGAAACAGCGTCGGGTCCTGGAACACGACAACCCGCGACGGATGCGGTCCGGCGATGCGGACTTCATCCTCGCGCAGCGTGCCCGCGCGCGGCTTCTCCAGCCCGGCCACCAGCCGCAGCAAGGTCGACTTGCCGCAGCCGGACGGGCCGAGCAGCGCGACGAACTCGCCCGGCGCGATCGCGAGGTTGACATTGTCGAGCACCGGCAGCGTGGCGCCATCGATATCGAAGGCGTGGCTGACGCCTTCGATATCGAGCTCGGCGCCGACCGCCGGATAGGTGATCGCCTCAGCTGCGGACTGCGCTACCATTTGACGACGCCCTTCTGCCAGACCAGCAGGCGGTCGCGGGTGCGGAACAAGAGCGTGATCGCGCCGGAGCAGAGCAGCGACATCACGATCAGCGCCGCATACATGTTGGCATACGCCGCCCAGCCCTGCGCCCATTGCAGGTACCAGCCGAGCCCGGCCTTGACGCCGATCATCTCGGCGACGACGAGCACCGCGAAGGACGAGCCGAGCCCCATGAACAGGCCGACGAACACATGCGGCAGCGCGGCGGGGATCGCGACCTTCAGCACCAGGAATGACGGTTTTGCGCCGAGCGTGCGCGCGACGTCGTAATAGGCGCTGCTGACGCTCGCGACGCCCGACCAGGTCAGGACCGTCACCGGAAAGCCGGTGGCAAGCGCGATCAGGAAGGTCGAGGCGCTCCAGCTCGACGGAAAGGTGAAGAAAGCGATCGGCAGCCAGGCCGTAGCCGGCAGCGGGCCGATGAAGCGCAGCACCGGATGCACCCAGTAACCGATCTTCTGCGACCAGCCGATCGAGACACCGGTGATAAAGCCGACGGTTGCGCCGATGATGTAGCCGCCGAGCTGCAGCTTGATCGAGGCGAACACGCTATCGAGCAGTTTCGGCAGATCGTCGGTATAGACCTCGAGGATCGACTGCGGCGGCGGGAAGAACGGCAGCGGCAGCCAAGCGAACTTTGCGGTGGCCACCTCCCACAACGTCACGAAGGCGCCGAACGCCACCAGCCATGGCGCGCGCTTGCGCAACGCCTGCCCGGCGCCGCCGAGATAATCCGCGCTGAATGTGCCGAACAGGATGAACGCGGCGATGACGATCGCGCCGATGCCGAGCGATCCGGTCCGCGACCAGTCGCCGACATCGGGCCAATAAAGGCATGCGAGGCCGAATGCGAGCCAGACGAGGCTCGCCGCAAGGCCGACACCGTAACTGCCGGAGAGGTTCGAGAACGTGACCGCCGCACGCGGCGCGGCCGCGGCCGTCGCGTCAGACACTGAATACGTCGACATAGATCCGCTCCGCGAATTTGGCCGTGTCGGTGCTCTGCTTGAACACCTGCACCGTCTTGAGGTCGTCGGCGTAGCCCTTCAGCTCGCGCTTGAGCACCTCGCCGGTCGGATGATGGTGATGGGTGTGGTAGCGCGCCATTGCCTCGAGATCGGCGAGGCTCGCCGCCTTCGGCGCATAGGGCTGGAACGACTTCGCCGCCTTGTCCGGGTTCTGCGAGGTGAACATCGCGGCGTCGAGCAGCGCCTGGGTGATGGCGCGCGCGACTTGAGGCTCCTCGCGCACCAGGCTGCCGCGCAGGCCGACGATGCAGCAGCTCTTGTCGCGATATTCGCCGTCGAGGTTGGAGGCGACCTCCTTGTACTGCGCATCCTTCAGCCAGAGATAGGCCAGCGGGTCCGACGACAGGAAGGCCTGCACCTCGCCCTTCTCGACCGCGACGTTCAGGAGATTGCCGGGATAGGCGCGCCAGTCGACGTCCTTGATCGGATCGATGCCGAGCTTGGCCAGCTGGATTGAGAAGAAATTCTTGTCGGGACCTGCGAGATCGCCGACCGCGACGATCTTGCCCTTGAGATCGGCGAGCTTGTCGACCCCGGAATTGGTGCGGGTCAGGACGCGCATGCAGCCGCCATGGGTGCCGGCGGCGATCTTGACGTCAAAGCCCTGCTCCAGCGGCTTCAGCCAGCGCAGCGCCATGCCGAGACCGGCGTCGCTCTTGCCGGTGGCGATCGCCTCCAGCAGCTGGTCGGTCGAGCCCGAATAGTTGACCAGCTCGACGTCGAGATTCTGCTTCTGGAAGAAGCCGTGGTCGATCGCGACCGGCAGCGGCGCAAGGCAGACCGCGCCGGCGTTCCAGGACAGCTTCAGCTTGCGCGGCGCGCCGGTCAAAGCCGGTGCATCGGATGCGGTCTTGCAGACCGGGAATTCCGAGAAGTCGATCGCCGGCGTGATCGCCCGTGGCGCGAAGGCCTGCGCACTATACGCCCCGATCGGCGCGGCAAAGGCCGCGGCGGCGCCCGCACGCAGCAATGTGCGGCGATCCATCACCGTCTTCTTGTTATCCGTCGACATCTTCACTCCTGCATTTCGGCAAGGCTCCGCCCCGCGCGCAAAACGTCTCCGTTTGAACGCCCCGTCGTTCGAAGCACATGGTTCAGAAAAAAGCGGATTTCTCCGGCGCGATTGCACTCAAAGCAACATGCAAATGATGCGGCGCGACAAGATCATCGTCAATGAAATGGAATTTCGAATGTTGTCGGCGCCACAGCTGAACTCTCCACGATCGCATCGCGCGGCGATGAAAGGATTTTCACGATCGTCCCAGACGGAGATGCGGCGCGATCACCCGTGACTGCATCAAATCTAGGCGTTTTGCGGCCGCATGCGCGATGTCTTCTACGCGCGGCCTGCTTGACGAGATCATCCTTGCCGCGCAGCCGGCGAATTCAGATTTCCGTTTCGTTGACGGCGAACGGCTTGCTCATAGACTTGATCGAACGCTGCCGCGCGTTCCGCGGCGCAGCGAATGAATCAGGAAGAAAATTCATATGCGCAAACTGACCCGCTCGGGCCCTGCCTATTCTCTCACCCGCCGCACGGCGGCAGCGCTGATCACGGCCGTGATCACGCTGTCGACATCGGCTGCGGCGCTCGCGGCCGACGCGATCGTGCTGCGCGTCGGCGACCAGAAGGGCGGCAACCGCTCGCTGCTGGAGATTTCCGGCCTCGCCAAGGATCTGCCCTACAAGATCGAGTGGTCGGAATTCCCCGCCGCAGCCCCGATCCTGGAAGCGATCAACGCCGGCGCGCTCGACGTCGGCTACACCGGCGATCTGTCCTTCCTCACGGTCTATGCGTCGGGCGCGCCGATCAAGGCGATCGGCGGCACGCGCTCCGATGCGCGGACGCAGGCGATCCTGGTGCGCGGGGATTCACCGATCAAGACCGCGGCCGATCTGAAGGGCAAGCGCCTCGCCGGCACGCGCGGCGGCTGGGGCCAATTCCTGATCAACGCGACGCTGGAAAAAGCCGGCAGCAGGATCGAGGACGCGACCTTCGCGCCGCTCGGCCCGGTCGACGCCAAGATCGCGCTGCTCGCCGGCTCGATCGACGCCTGGGCGGTGTGGGAGCCGTATATCTCCTACGCCACGCTGAAGGACAAGGCGCGCGTCGTCGCCGACGGCGAAGGGCTGACGCCGACCATCACCTTCATCGTCGCCTCCGACAACGCGATCGCAACCAAGCGCGCGGCGGTGCAGGACCTGGTGCAGCGGCTCAACAAGGCGCGGCTGTGGTCGCTCGACCATCTCGCCGAGTACGCCAGGAACACGGCCGAGCTCACAAAACTGCCGGAGGACGTGCTGCTCGCCGCCTACACCGCTCAGAAGACGAGCCCGATCGCGATCGACGAGGCCGTGGTGAAGGAGGTGCAGGCCGCCTCCGATCGCGCGACGCGCTACGGCATCCTCGGCAAGACGCTGGACGTCGGCAAGGCCGTCGACCGCAGCTTTACGGCAAGCGCGCGCTCGAACTAGCAGCGCGCGTGAACCGGGCACGCTCTTTCCTCACCTCCCCTTGAAAAGAGGAGGTCGGATTGCACAGCAATCCGGGTGGGGATCCTGCCTCCACAGACGCCGGCGTCCGTGGAGAGCAACCCCCACCCCGCCCTCCCCCTTTCAGGGGGAGGGAGACAGACGGCGGTGCTCGCCTGACGACAAATAAGATGCGCACCACCATGGAGATCTCCGATGTCCGGTCCGCTCCATCTCGCACTGATTGTCACAGCACACCTGCTCTGCATGACCTTGTTGGTCGCGCTGTCGGTTTGATAGCGTCCTCTCCGGGCCAGCCCCAGGGAGAACAACAATGAACCTATCAATGAAGGACCGCGTCGCGGTGGTTACCGGCGGCAGCAAGGGCATCGGGATCGCGGTGGCGCGGCGGTTTGCCGAATCCGGCGCCAGGGTCGCGATCCTCGCCCGCGGCGCGGCCGACCTCGCTGCGGCGCGCGAAGCGCTCGCCAGGGACGGCCTTGTGGTACGCGATTATGTCTGCGACGTCGCGAAGGCTTCCGACATCAGCAAGGCTCACGACCAGATCGTTGCCGATCTCGGCAAGATCGACGTGCTCGTCAACAACGCCGGCACGGCGCGCACGCTGGCGTTCGAGAGCATCAGCGACGAGGCCTGGCAGGAGGACCTCGACCTGAAGCTGTTCGCCGCGATCCGCTTCAGCCGGCTGGTGTGGCCGGGCATGAAGCAGCGCGAATGGGGCCGCATCATCAATGTGCTCAACACCTTTGCGAAAGCGCCGGCCGGCAATTCCGCGCCGACCTCGGTGTCGCGCGCGGCCGGCATGGCGCTGACCAAGGTGATGGCCAATGAAGGCGGCGAGCACAACATCCTGGTGAACGCGCTGCTGGTCGGCCTGATCATGAGCGATCAATGGGTCAAGCGGCATGCTGCCCAGGCGCCGAACACGGATTTCGGGGAATTCGCCAAGGGCCTTGCCAAGGGCACCCCGCTCGGCCGCATCGGCACGGCGGAGGAGTTCGCCAACCTCGCCTGCTTCCTGGCCTCGGAGCAAGGCTCCTACATCACCGGCACCGCCATCAATGTCGATGGTGGCCGGTCGCCGGTAGTCTAGAGCCCCGGTCCCGGTTCAACCCGGTCCGGAGCTCCAGATTCTGCTTTGGCGCGTTTTCTTCACGCGAACCGGTGTCCACTCGCTGGAAAACGCGGGCTGGCAACCAACGGCAGGAAGCGACGGCTCAAAAGCAAAAGGCCTCCGTCACCGGAGGCCTTTCATCTTAAACCGCGTCCTTGGCGGCCTTGACCGGCCGTGCGCGGACGATCTTCCGGGCCGGCTTGGCCTTGAACATCATCTCTTCGCCGGTGAAGGGGTTGGTGCCCTTGCGCGCCTTGGTCGCAGGCTTCTTGACCACAACGAACTTCGCGAAGCCGGGGACGAGGAACACCCCGGCCTTCTTCAGCTCCTTGTGGCCGACATCGACAAGCGAGTCCAAAACGTTCTTGACGTCGCGCTTGGAGAGTTCGGTGGTGGTCGCGATCTTCTCGATCACTTGCGACTTCGACAGTTGGGTAGCCATGGTTGCTCCATTGATTCTGGAGTGGGCACGATATGGCGGAAAACGCCGAGAAAAACAGTGTTTTCTGCACTCCCCACCACAATATCGCTGTGGACAGCCGCCGAATCAGGGTTTTTTCCAGTGTTTTTTCAAGTCAAGGCGCTTCCGACCCCTAAAATTACAGGGTTTGCGCGGCTTCGGCGCTCCCGAAACGTCCCTTCGAGAGAATCACCAGACGCAACTCGCGCGGCCCAAACTGCGACAATGCGGCGCCCGATCCGGGTTGCGAAGCGTCGCAATGCGCCACTTCAGGTTTCGGAAACGATCCTCCAAAAGGCCGAGGCATTAGAAAATGACTCGGGTTCCCATTCCATCGTAACATCGCAAAGGGGCGCCACGACCGATCCGGCTGGTCGCCCGATGCAAGCCTTTATGTAAGTACCGGAGACCCGCGTATGGATTTGAGCCGCCTCGAGATCAACCGCCGCACGGCCCTTCTGACCTCGGCCGCGATTGCGGCCAATGTCATCAATCCGATGCGGGCCTTCGCGCAGGAGGCCCCACGCAAGGGCGGCGTGTTCAACGTCCATTACGGCGCCGAGCAGCGCCAGCTCAATCCCAGCATCCAGGCCTCGACCGGCGTCTACATCATCGGCGGCAAGATCCAGGAGAATCTGGTCGACCTCGACGCCAACGGCCAGCCGGTCGGCGTGCTCGCCGAGAGCTGGGAGGCGACCCCGGACGGCAAGACCGTCACCTTCAAGCTGCGCAAGGGCATCACCTGGCACGACGGCAAGCCGTTCACCTCTGATGACGTCGCTTTCACCGCGATGAACATGTGGAAGAAGATCCTCAACTACGGATCGACGCTGCAGCTGTTCCTCACATCGGTCGATACGCCCGATCCGCAGACCGCGATCTTCCGCTACGAGCGGCCGATGCCGCTGAACCTGTTGCTCCGGGCCCTGCCAGACCTCGGCTACGTCTCCGCCAAGCATCTCTACGAGAGCGGCGACATCAGGCAGAACCCGACCAATCTGGCGCCGGTCGGCACCGGCCCATTCAAATTCGTCAAATACGAGCGCGGGCAATACATCATCGCCGACCGCAACCCGGACTACTGGCGGCCGAACGCGCCCTATCTCGACCGCATCGTCTGGAAGGTGATCACCGACCGCGCCGCCGCGGCCGCCCAGATGGAGGCCGGCGAGCTGCACTACAGCCCGTTCTCGGGACTGACGATCTCGGACATGGCGCGGCTCGGCAAGGACAAGCGCTTCATCGTCCAGACCAAGGGCAACGAGGGCAACGCCCGCACCAACACCATCGAGTTCAACTTCCGCCGCAAGGAACTGGCGGACATCCGGGTCCGCCGCGCCATCGCGCACGCGATCAACGTGCCGTTCTTCATCGACAATTTCCTGGGCGATTTCGCCAAGCTCGGCTCCGGCCCGATCCCGTCGACCTCGACCGACTTCTATCCCGGGCCGAACACGCCGCAATACCCCTATGACAAGGCCAAGGCGATCGCGCTCCTCGACGAGGCCGGCTTCAAAGCCTCCAGCGGCAACCGCTTCTCGCTGAGACTCCTGCCGGCACCGTGGGGCGAGGACATCTCGCTGTGGTCGACCTTCATCCAGCAGTCGCTGGGAGAAGTCGGCATCCAGGTCGACATCGTACGCAACGACGGCGGCGGCTTCCTCAAGCAGGTCTATGACGAGCACGCCTTCGATCTCGCGACCGGCTGGCACCAGTATCGCAACGACCCCGCGGTCTCGACCACGGTATGGTACCGCTCCGGCCAGCCCAAGGGCGCGCCGTGGACCAACCAATGGGGCTGGGAGGACAAGACCGTCGACAAGACCATCGACGATGCCGCCACCGAAGTCGATCCGGCCAAGCGCAAGGCGCTCTATGCCGATTTCGTCAAGGAGGTGAACACCGAGCTGCCGGTCTGGATGCCGATCGAGCAGATCTTCGTCACCGTGATCACGGCCAAGGCGCGCAACCACTCCAACACGCCGCGCTGGGGCTCGACGAGCTGGCACGATCTTTGGCTGAGCGCATGAGGCCACATCTGCGCTAGGCGTGGCGCCCTCTTCTCCCTCGCCCCGCTCTTGCGGGGAGAGGGTCGGGTGAGGGGCTCGCTCCATGATATTGCTCCATCGATAGACCTGTACCCCCTCACCCGGATCGCATCTGGCGATGCGATCCGACCTCTCCCCGCAAGCGGAGCGAGGTAAGAAGGGGCCGGTGCCCACCCCGAACCGGTGTCCACATCGTTCGAAAACGCTATAGATAAAATATGCGTATCCTGAGCCTTGCGGGGCGGCGGCTCGCCGCCTCGATCCCGACCCTGTTCCTGATCCTGATCGGCGTGTTCCTGCTGCTGCAGCTCGCGCCGGGCGACACCGTCGATGCGCTGATGGCGCAGATGGGCGGCGGCGACGCCGCGACCGCCGAGGCGCTGCGCAAATTCTACGGGCTGAACCTCTCGGTTCCGGCGCAGCTCGGGAACTATCTGTGGCACCTGGTCCGGCTCGACCTCGGCTTCTCCTCGATCTACGGCAAGCCGGTGGCGACCGTGATCCTGGAACGGCTGCCGCCGACCATCCTGCTGATGACGGCGTCGCTGTCATTCGCGTTCTTCTTTGGCCTCGTGTTCGGCGTGATCGCCGCGCGCGGCGTCAACCGCTGGCCGGACACGATGATCTCCACGCTCGGCCTGATCTTCTACGCCACGCCCTCGTTCTGGTTCGGGCTGATGGCGATCGTGCTGTTCTCGGTCTATCTGCAGTGGCTGCCGCCGGGCGGCTTCGAGGATATCGGCAACGTCCAGACCGGAATCTGGCGCGTGCTCGATATCGCCGCCCATCTGGTGCTGCCGACGCTGACGCTCGGGCTGATCTTCCTCGCGATCTATTTGCGCATCATGCGCGCCTCGATGCTTGAGGTCCTGAACCTCGATTTCGTCCGCACCGCCCGCGCCAAGGGGCTGGACGAGACCCATGTCATCACCCGCCATGTGCTGCGCAACGCGCTGCTGCCGATGGTGACGCTGATCGGATTGCAGGCCGGCACCATGCTCGGCGGCTCGGTCGTGGTGGAGAGCGTGTTCTCGCTGCCCGGCCTCGGCCGTCTCGCTTATGAGTCGGTGGTGCAGCGCGACCTCAACACCCTGCTCGGCATCGTCTTCGTGTCCGCGCTGCTCGTCATATCCGTGAACTTCGTCGTCGACCTGCTCTACGCGCAGCTCGATCCGCGCATCGCGGCGGATGGTTGACGATGGATGCCGTGAAGCGCTACTTCCGCAGCCCGGCCGCGGTGATCGGCCTGATCCTGCTGCTGCTTGTCATCGCGATGGCAATCAGCGCGGGTCTCCTCTATCCGCGCGATCCGCTCGCTTTGGCGGGCCGGCCGCTGATCTGGCCGTTCTCCAACCCGCGCTTCCTGCTTGGCACCGACAATTCCGGCCGCGACATCGCCGCCCAGATCTTCTACGGCGCGCGGATCTCGCTGCTGATCGGCGGCGTCGCCACCGTGATCGCGATCCTGATCGGCATCCTGGTCGGCGCCTTCGCCGGCTATTACGGCGGCTGGGTCGACAATGTCTTGATGCGGATCACCGAGGCATTCCAGACGCTGCCGAACTTCGTGCTGCTGCTGGTGCTGGTCGCGGTGTTCGGCTCGACCCTGACCACGGTGACGATTGCAGTTGGCGTGGTGTCGTGGCCGGCGCCGGCGCGGCTGACTCGCGCCGAGTTCCTGTCGCTGCGCAACCGCGAATTCGTGCAGGCCGGCAAGACGCTCGGCATGAAGGACGTCCAGCTCATCCTCGGCGAAATCCTGCCCAACGCGCTGCCGCCCGTCATCGTCTATGCCAGCGTGGTGATGGCGGTCGCGATCCTGCTGGAAAGCGCGCTCGCTTTCCTGCGTCTGTCCGATCCCAACGTCGCCTCCTGGGGCAATCTGATCGGGCTCGGCCGCGATGTGCTCCGGGTGCAGTGGTACGTCTCGGCGATCCCCGGCATTGCGATCCTCGTCACCGTGCTCGCGGTGTCGCTGGTCGGCCAGGGCCTCAACGATGCGCTCAATCCGAGGCTGAAGAGCCGATGAGCGACACGGTCCTTTCGCTCGACGCCCTGACGGTGCGCCTGCCCAAGGGCGCCGACCGGCCGCATGCGCTGTCCGACGTTTCGCTTTCAATTGCGTCGAACGAGATCCTCTGCGTGGTCGGCGAGTCCGGCTCCGGCAAATCGATGATGGCGAACGCCATCATGCGGCTGCTGCCGAACGAGGTGACGATCGAACGGGGCCGGATGATGTTCGACGGCCGCGACCTCTGCGCCGCCGATAGCGCCGAAATGCGCGATGTGCGCGGCGCCGGCATCGCGATGATCTTCCAGGAGCCGATGACCGCGCTCAATCCGCTGCGCACGATCGGCGACCAGATCGGCGAGATGTTTGCGATCCACACCGCTCTCTCGAAGGCCGAGATCAATGCTCGTGTGCTGGCGCTGCTCGAGGACGTCCGCATCCCCGACCCCAAGGCTGCCGCAAAAGCCTATCCGCACGAGCTCTCTGGCGGCCAGCGCCAGCGCGCGATGATCGCGATGGCCCTCGCGCTCGACCCCAAGCTCCTGATCGCGGACGAGCCGACCACCGCGCTCGACGTGACGACACAAGCACAGATCCTGAAGCTGATCCGCGATTTGCAGCAGCGAAAGAAGACCGCGGTGCTGTTCATCACCCATGATTTCGGCGTGGTCGCCGAGATCGCCGACCGCGTCGTGGTGATGCAGCATGGCGCGATCGTCGAGCACGGCACGGCCGACAAGGTGCTGAACGATCCGCAGCATGCCTACACGAAGCAGCTGATCGCAGCCGTTCCGCCGCTGAAGGCGCCGCCGCCGCGCATCCTTTCCGGCAAGGACATCCTGACCATCGACGGCGTCTCCAAGACCTACCGCACCGGCGGCTTCCTCGGCCGCGGCGCGCGGATCACGGAAGCCGTCAAGAACGTCTCGCTGCACCTGCCGCGCGGCGCGACGCTCGGCATCGTCGGCGAATCCGGTTCGGGCAAATCGACGCTCGCGCGCTGCATCGTGCGGCTGATCGATCCGGACACCGGGTCGATCGTGCTCGACGGCAAGGACTGGGCAAAGCTCGGCCGCGACGATATCAGGCGCGAGACCCGCCACATCCAGATGGTGTTCCAGGATCCGTTCGCCTCGCTCAATCCGCGCCGCAAGGCGGCCGAGCTGGTGGCGCAGGGACCGATCGTGCACGGCACCGACCGCGCCACCGCGATTGCGGAAGCGCGAAAGCTCTTCGAGCTGGTCGGGCTCGATCCCTCCGCCGGCGATCGCTACCCGCACGAATTCTCCGGCGGCCAGCGCCAGCGCATCGGGCTCGCCCGGGCACTCGCGTTGAAGCCGGATGTGCTGGTTGCCGACGAGCCGGTCTCGGCGCTCGACGTCTCGGTGCAGGCGCAGGTCTTGAAGCTGCTCGCCGGGCTGCGCCAGCAGCTTGGCCTCTCCATCATCTTCATCACCCACGATTTGCGCGTCGCCGCCCAGATCTGCGATCTCGTCGCCGTCATGAAGGACGGCGCCGTGGTCGAGCAAGGGCTGACCGCCGAGGTGTTCGGCAAGCCGCGGCATCCCTATACGCAGGCGCTGCTGTCAGCGATCCCCGGCGGCGCGTTTGCGCGCGAGCACGGCACCGCAACCGTGTAGCCGGGGACGCGCGGCCCTACTCCGCCGCTTGTGGCTTGGGCTCCTCGCGCAGCCGGAAGCGCTTCAGCAATCCGGATACCGTGTCGCGGAAGCCGCCATATTCCAGCTCTGAATAGGGCAGCATCGCAGCGCCGGACCAGCCCTGGCTGCGCATCTCGATCGCCTTGCGCTGCGCGCGCTGGCGAACCTCGTCCCAGGCAAGGTTGTCAAAGAAGTCGGTATAGGACTCCGAGAACTTCCCGTCCCGGTCGATCGAGAAGCCGACGCAGGACACGATCGGCAGGCAATACATCCCCGTCACCGGGGTGTTGAGCGGCACCGGCATGAGCGGCATCACATGCGAGCCGCGCGCATCGCCGCCCACGAAGTGCGCCTTGGTGAACGGCGAGATGATTTCTTCGGGCGCCGCGAAAATGCCCTGGTTCCTGACGACCGCGACCGGATCATCCTTGCCGGTGTACTTGCCTGCGATGGAGTGAAGGCGCTGCGCCGAAACGGCGACGGCGACCTCGCCATAGGTTTTCGAGACGATGCGATCAATGCCGAAGCGCTCGTTGTCGCGAAGCAGCGCCGCAATGTGGTAGCCGTCCGCGGGCGCATCGAGTTCGATCACGCTGTCGCCGGCCGTGTTGTCCATATCGATGATATGGAAACGGAAGCCCTTGATCATCGGGGGCAGCATCAGCCCGGCGCAATACATGGGATCGGCAAAAGCCAGATAGAGCGGCAGGTTGTAGGCACCGGGGCCGCACTTGTCTGCGGCGAACACCATGAAGGACTCCGCGGGTCTCGCGCCCGAGAGGCTGTGGTCGAAGCTGAGCTCGGCGACAGCCGGGCCCGCGCCGCGAACGTTTCCGGACGGGGCGTCGACGAGAAGATCCTGGCCGGCGCCGTAGAGCCCGGAGGTCTTCGCGACCGCAGTGGCCGCGAGAAACGTCTTCCAGGCGAATTGGTGGACTTCGGAGCTCCCTTCGCCCCGCGTGTGCGTCATGATGATCGCAATATCGTCGCCGGTATGGCGCACGAAACCGTCGATCAGGAGACCGTTTTCGATCGCTTTCGCGACCTCCCCTTCGACAGCCGCCATCATGCGCGCAGATGGTTTCGTGTGGCCCCCGACGGAGCCAATGTCAGCCTTGATGACCGAAATGGTGAGTTTCATGAGCATCCCTCCGACCGCAGCGCAGCGCCTTCGCCTCGGCGCTCGCTGCGCCGGGGGCGACGGCGCGCTCATTTGCAAAAAAGAACGTCGTGTGGTGCGACAGGTTCCCTGCGCATATTGCTTGCGGAACTATGGCCCATCCGTCACCGCGTGTCGATACGGGCTATCGACGCATCTGGAATAGCTCGCCCTGCCCGATGGGGTTACCACCCGCCCTATGAAGCGCGGTTGAGAAAGATCGGCAGGCCCCGCTTGTTGGAATAGAGAGGACGGTAGCGCTCGGTGTTGTACGCGCTTGCGACGTCCAATTTGCGTGGCCCGAGCTTGGCGTCGGGGATCGGCACGAGGTCGTAGCGGCCCTCGACCAGCGCCGACATGAGGCCGGTCTTGCCTTCCAGGATCGCATCGTAAGCCATGTTGCCGAACGTCAGCGCCACAAGCTTGTCGATGAAGTCCGGATCGCCTGACCGCAGGTCGTAGGTGAGGTCAGAGACGATGGTCTCCTCGCCGGTGCGCCGCTTGATCTCGTCCGCGAACGCTTCGGCCACGCTCGCCTTCCTGCGGTGACCGTAGGCGTCAGGCTCGCCGAATTCCTGCACCTTGTAGCCCTCCCACTCGGCGCCCTCGCTAAGCACGATCAGCGCGTAGTTGCTTGGGTTGCCGTGCTTGTCATCGAGGAGAAGCTGGATCAGCTTGTCGAGATTGACCTTGTACTCCGGTATGGCGCATCGGATCGAGGTTGCGTATGCGGTATAGAGTGCCGTAAAGCCGGCATCGCGACCAAAGACGCGGAAAATGCCGATTCGCTCGTGCGAGCCGACGGTGGTGCGCTGGCGCTGGATGGCATCGCTGGCACGGGTGATCGCGGTCGAGAAGCCGATGCAGTATTCGGTGTTGCGAACGTCGTTGTCCATCGTCTTCGGGATCGCAATGATCTTGACGCCTCGCCTGTTGAGCTTGTCCGCGTAGCTGAGCGTATCGTCGCCGCCGATGGCGATCAGATGCTCGATACCGAGCCCCGCGAGGTTCGCGAGCACCTCGTTGGTGAGGTCCCACGTCGTGGTTGCGATGCCACCCTTGGTGCTCTGGGAAGCCGGAAAGTCGCGGCCCGCGAGATGATCGGGCAACTTCTTCATTTTGGAGGGATTGGTGCGGCTCGAGTGCAGCACGGTGCCGCCGCGCCGGTCGATGACGCGCGTATTTTCGCGGTTCAGCGGGATGATGTAATGGGACTTGCTCGACGGGTCGTCGAGGTTCAGGTGCGTGAGGGCCTCCCAGCCTCGGCGGAGACCGACAACCTCGATGTCGTCCTCGCTGCCGCGATAGGTCACGCTCTTGATCACCGCGTTAAGGCCGGGGACGTCACCGCCTCCCGTGAGAATACCAATGCGCTTCCTCGCCATGCCCACCTCCCAGGGTTGCTATCTGGCAATAACGCCTGCGTCGCGTCGGGGTTTCCACAACGCTATCCGCCAACGGCGGAATCCTCGTGATCGCGGCACCCACCCGAACCTGCTTGGGCCCCAATCTTCCAGCGACGTCCCCTGACCAGTCTCCAACTCGGGCGGCTTGCCCCTCCATGCCTCTCGCGTGCATGGCGCGACGTTGCTCCGCGCCTACCGCGAACGGCGCGAGGCGAGGAAATACTCCGCCCATCGCAGCAACTCGAAACGATCGCCCTTGACCAACTCCTGTGCATCGCGGCGCCGGTAGAGCAGCAGCATCCAGGGCGCGAGCTTGCGGAGCACGCCGTGCGCCATGTACTGCACCGGCTCGGAGAACGGCAGCGCCAGCTCGCTTTCCGGCACGCCTTGGACCGCGCGCGCCAATTCGCGGCCGAGCGGGATCGTCAGCGCGACGGCACGGCCGTTGCAGCCGGTCCAGCCATAGGCGTTCGGGCCCAACCGGTGCATGCGCGGCAGGAAATCCGCCGTCATCCCGACATAGCCGTTCCAGACATAGTCGAACGAGACGTCGCCGATCTCCGGCCACAGGCGCTGCAACCGCTCGGTCACCCGCGCCTTCAGCCGCCCGGTCTTGTCGCCCGGACCGAGCACGGCGCCGCCGGTGACGAGGCGGTTGCGGGCGTCGTAGCGCGCGAAATACAGTTCGCCATGGGTATCCGACATCGCCTGCCGGCCGGCAATGATGGTCTTGCGCACATTGTCCGACAGCGGCTGCGTCGCCATCTGCCACGACAGCACCGGCATCACCTCGGTCGCGATCTCCGGCACCAGCGATTTCGCGAACTCGCCGCTGTAGGCATTGGTCGCGACCACCAGCGCGCGACCGGAGATTTCACCCTTTTCCGTCTTCACCACCCAGCGATCGCCGCGGCGCTCGAAACTGAGTGCAGGCGAGCGGGCATAGATTCGCGCACCGAGGCCGAGCACGGTCCGCGCAAGGCCGCGCGCCAGCGCCAGCGGATTGACGTGACCGCCGGTCCTGTTCCAGAAGCCGCCGTACCACGCATCCGAGCCGAGCATGTCCCGGGTCTGATCGCGCGACAGCAATTCGACCGGCGCACCGAATTTCGACCATTGCTGCACCCGCCGCTCGGCGATCTTGATGCGGCCCGGCGAGTGCACCGGCTGCACCCAGCCGGCCTGCTCCTGCTCGGCCTCGATGTTGTAGCGTTTGACGACGTCGAACAGATCAGCGGCGCTGTCGCGCAGCATCGCGACGAAGCGCTCGCCGGCCGCACCGTGCCTCGCGATGATGTCGTCCGGATCGGGACGCGACAGTGTCGGGATCACCTGGCCGTTGTTGCGCCCCGAGGCGCCCCAACCCGGTTCAGCGGCCTCGACGATCGCGACGTCGACATTGGCCTCGCGCAGATGCAGTGCGGTCGATAGACCCGTGAAGCCGCCGCCGATGATGACGACGTCGGCCTGCTGCGCGCCAGTCAGTTCGGGACAATCGGGGCCGGAGGGCGTCACTGCTGCCCAGAGCGAATTGGGCCAGCGCACGGCATTGCTGTTCATCATGATCCTTTCTTGCGGGCGCCCGGTCATTCTGGTTAGCTAATTCTACTCTCCTATTCCAGCCGGGAAGACAACAAGTGGCACTCAAGAACGTCATCGGAATCGATCACGCCGTGGTCATGGTGAAGGACCTCGACAAGGCGGCCGAGAACTACAAGCGGCTCGGCTTCACCGTGTCGCCGCGCGGCACCCATAGCGCGCATATGGGATCGGGCAATTACACCATCATGTTCGACCCCGATTATATGGAATTGCTCGGCGTGCTGACCCCGACCGAACACAACGCTCCGGCGCGCGCCTTCCTCGAGAAGCGCGGCGAAGGCATCGAACGCATCGCGTTCACCGCGGTGGATTCCGCTGCTGGCGCCGAGGAGATTCGCGCGCGCGGCTATGCGCCGATCGGGCCGACCGATTTCGAACGCCCGGTGACCTTGCCGAACGGCACGATCTCCGCGGCGAAATTCCGCACCTTCCAGTGGCCGACCGCGGAGGCGCCCGGCGGCGTCCGCATCTTCGCCTGCCAGCACAAGACCCGCGAGACGGTGTGGATTCCCGAATTGATGACGCACGCCAATGGGGCAAAACGCCTCAAGCAGGTGCTGATCGTCTCGCCCGATCCCGCAGCCGATGCCGCGCATCTCTCCAGGATGATCGACGTCGCCGTCAGGAACGACGCCGACGGTGCGGTTGCGGTGCCGTCCGGCGGCAACCGCGCCGACTTCGTGTTCCTGACCAGGGATCAGCTCGGCAAACGTTATCCCGGCGTATCGCTGGATGGCCTGCCCGACCGCGGCGGCGCCGGCCTCGTGATCGCGGCCGACCTTGCCGCGACCGAGAAAGCGCTGGGCTCAGCCGGCGTGAAGAGCGGCAATAGCATCACCGTGCCGCCGGCTTCCGGCAACGGCACCCTGCTCGCTTTCGTCAAGGCATAGCTGCCATACCATGCGCGGCGCAGCGTTATGCAACGGCGCCGCGCATGTGGGACTAGGCACAGAAAGTTGAGGCGCTAGTATCTCTCCCAAACAAGAACCGTCCAGGGAGAGAAACATGTCGCATCACCTGATCTCGCGCCGGCAGATGCTGGCCGGCACCGCGGCCGCCGGCGCGGTTGGACTGACCGGATTTCCGGCCCGCGCCGACGTCAACTGGAAGAAATATTCCGGCACCACGCTCGAGGTGATTCTCGCCAAGGGGCCGCGCGGCGACAATCTGCAAAAATACATCAAGGAATTTACCGAGCTCACCGGCATCAAGGTCGAGTCGGAGCAGATCCCCGAGCAGCAGCAGCGCCAGAAATGCGTGATCGAGCTGTCCTCGGGCAAGCCGAGCTTCGACGTCGTGCACCTCAGCTATCACGTGCAGAAGCGGCAGTTCGAGAAGGCCGGCTGGCTCGCCGACATGTCGGGCTTTCTGAAGGATCCGAGCATGACGCCGCCGGACCTCGTCGAGAGCGATTTCTCGGCGGCCGGGCTGCAATATGCCCGCAACGACAAGGGCCAGATGCTGTCGCTGCCATGGTCGGTCGACTATTTCATCCTCTACTACAACAAGGAGCTGTTCCAGAAGAAGGGCGTCGAGGTCCCGAAGACGCTCGAGGAGATGGCAATCGCGGCCGAGAAGCTGACCGATCCGAAGGAAGGCATCTACGGCTTCGTCGGCCGCGGCCTGCGCAACGCCAACATGGCGATGTGGACCAACTTCTATCTGAACTATGGCGGCGAATTCCTCGATGCCAAGGGCAACATCCTGACCGACGGCCCCGAGGCGATCGAGGCCACCAAGCTCTATCAACGCCTGCTGACGAAATGCGCGCCTCCCGGCGTCGCCGGCTTCAACTGGATGGAGTCGATGGCGTCCTTCACGCAGGGCAGGTCCGCGATGTGGATCGACGCCGACGGCTGGGCGCCGCCGCTGGAAGATCCCGCCGCCTCGCGCGTCGTCGGCAAGGTCGGCTACACGCTGGTACCCGCCGGTCCCAAGGGCAAGTTCTCCTCGACCTATGGCGACGGCGTCGGCATCGCCGCGGCGAGCAAGAACAAGGAAGCCGCCTATCTGCTCTGCCAATGGGTGGTCTCGCGCGGACAGGGCGCGCGCCTGCTGCAGGCCGGCGGCGGCGTGCCGTTCCGCAACTCCATCGTCGACGATGCCGAAGTCGCCAAGGGCGTGAAGACCAAGGAATGGCTGCAGTCGGTGGTTGACTCCGCCAAGATCTCCAAGCTCGGCCTGCCCGTCATCATCCCGGTCGCCGAATTCCGCGACATCGTCGGCGCCGCGCTGACCGCGACGCTGTCGGGCGCCGATCCGGCCACCGAGCTGAAAAAGGCGCACGAGCAATTCCGCCCCATCCTGGAGCGTAGCGAAAAAGCGTGAGCGTGGTGACACAGACTGAGCCGGCGGCGGCCGGCAAAGCGTTTTCAAGCGAAGTGGGTACCGGTTCGCGTGAAGAAAACGCGTCAAAGCAAGAGTCCAGAGCCGCAGGCTCTGGAGACGCCGCCCCGGCGCGTGAATGGCGTCCGCCGTCGTACTGGCCGTTCGTGATCCCGGCGCTGGTCGTGGTGCTGGCGGTGATCATCTTTCCGTGGGTCTTCACGATCTGGATGAGCCTGCAGGAATGGAAGGTCGGCTCGCCGACCGTGTTCGTGGGGCTCGCGAACTATCTGCGGCTGCCGACCGATCCGCGCTTCGTCGAGGCGGTCGGGCACACGCTGTCCTATACAGCGCTGTCAGTGCTGTTGCCGCTGGTGTTCGGCACGCTGGCGGCGGTGGTATTCCATCAGAAATTCGCCGCGCGCGGTTTCCTGCGCGGCATCTTCATCATGCCGATGATGGCCACGCCGGTGGCGATCGCGCTGGTGTGGACCATGATGTTCCACCCGCAGCTTGGCGTCTTGAACTATCTGCTGTCGCTGGTCGGGCTGCCGCCGCAGCTCTGGGTGTTCAACCCGGCGACGGTGATCCCCTCGCTGGTGCTGGTCGAGACCTGGCAATGGACGCCGCTGGTGATGCTGATCGTGCTCGGCGGCCTCGCCGCGATCCCGACCGAACCCTACGAGAGCGCGCAGATCGATGGTGCCAATTTCTGGCAGGTGTTCCGCTTCATCACGCTGCCCTTGATCATGCCGTTCCTGTTCATCGCCGGCATGATCCGCATGATCGACGCGGTGAAAAGCTTCGACATCATCTTCGCGATCACGCAAGGAGGGCCGGGCTCGGCGTCGGAGACCATCAACGTCTATCTCTACAGCGTCGCCTTCGTCTATTACGACCTCGGCTACGGCTCGGCGATCGCGGTGGTGTTCTTCCTCCTGATCGTGGCGCTGGCGGCACTGCTGCTTTACTTGCGCAAGCGCCTGCTGTGGACATCTGAACTCGGGGGCGAGGCATGAACCCGCGCCAGATTCTCGGGCGGATCGGGCTTTGGCTGTCGGTGTTCGTCATCGTCTCGCCGGCGATCCTGTTCTTCCTCTGGATGGCCTCGCTGTCGCTCAAATTCGAGATCGACAACGCCTCCTACCCGCCGGTGTTCTTTCCGGAGCATATCGCCTGGAAGAACTATGCCGACGTGTTCGCCTCCAACCGGTTCCTGACCTATTTCAGCAACAGCCTTGTGGTCACCGGCTGCGCCACGGGCCTTGCGATGCTGGTCGGTGTGCCCGCGGGCTACGGGATCGCGCGGATGGCCGCGCATAAATCGGCGATCGTGATCCTGATCGCGCGCATCACGCCCGGCCTGTCGTATCTGATCCCGCTGTTCCTGCTGTTCCAGTGGCTCGGCCTGCTCGGCACGCTGGTGCCGCAGATCATCATCCATCTCGTGGTCACGGTGCCGATCGTGATCTGGATCATGATCGGCTATTTCGAGACCACGCCGCTGGAGCTGGAGGAAGCTGCGCTGATCGACGGCGCCACCCGCTGGCAGGTGTTCCGCCATGTCGCGCTGCCGATCGCAAAGCCCGGCCTTGCGGTTGCCTTCATCCTCGCGGTGATCTTCTCCTGGAATAATTTCGTGTTCGGCATCGTGCTGGCCGGGCGTGAGACCCGCACGCTGCCGGTCGCGGTCTACAACATGATCTCGTTCGACCAGCTGAGCTGGGGCCCGCTCGCCGCCGCCGCCTTGATCGTGACGGCGCCGGTGCTGCTGCTCACCGTGATGGCGCAGCGGCAGATCGTGGCGGGACTGACGGCGGGTGCGGTGAAAGGCGGCTAGTCCCCGAGCGCCTCCAGCACGGCAGCTGAATCGGTGACCCAACCAAAGATGCCGCCCTGGGCCTTGATCATCTTCAGACCCATCTCGTGGAATTCCGGGAAGTAGGACGCGCAGCCGTCGGAGATCACGACGCAGCGGTAGCCGCGATCGTTGGCCTCGCGCACCGTGGTGTTGACGCAGACCTCGGTGGTGACGCCGCAGACCAAGAGATTCTCGATGCCGTATTTCTGCAGGATGTCGCCGAATTCGGTGGCGTAGAACGCGCCCTTGCCGGGCTTGTCGATCACGATCTCGCTGTCGAGGGGATAGAGCTCGGGAATGATGTCGTGCCCCGCCTCGCCGCGGATCAGAATCCGTCCCATCGGTCCGGGATCGCCGATCCGAAGCGACGGCGCGCCGCGCTCGACCTTCGCCGGCGGCGCGTCGGAGAGATCGGGCAGATGGCCCTCGCGGGTGTGGACCACGAGCAGCCCGGCGTCGCGCACCGCCGCGAGCACCGCGGCGATCGGCTGCACCGCGCGGGCAAGCCGGCTGACGTCATTGCCGAGCGTCTCGCCGAAGCCCCCTCGCTCCATGAAATCGCGCTGCATGTCGATGATGACGAGCGCGGTCCTGCTCCAGTCGAGCGTGATCGGCGCCGGCTCCGCCGCGATTGTCCCGCTTGAATTCGCCATGACGCACGCCCCGAATGCGAGAAAACCCGCATTGATTAAGCAAACCGCGTGCCATTGCGCAATGATGCGGCGCATCGCGGCGATCCCGATCAGCATGCGACCGTACGCTGCATTTGCGCATTCTGCGATCTTGCTGGCATGATCGTTGCTAGCTGGGAGCCCGACCGAACGAAGATCATCGTTCGCGAAATGACAGCCCATTTCAAACAGGCGGGAGGACAGGCATGAATGGACTTGGCGGTCTCAACAAATCACCGAACGGCGTCGTGATCGGACTGGTGCAGCTGCAGTTGCCTGTGGTTGCGACAAGGTCCGACCTGGCACGGCAGACGGAGCGCATCGTATGGATGGTCGGCAAGGCGCGGCGCAACCTCGGAACCATGGACCTCGTCGTGTTCCCCGAATACTCGCTGCACGGCCTCTCGATGGATACCAATCCGGAGATCATGTGCCGGCTCGACGGGCCTGAAGTCGCGGCTTTCAAGCGGGCCTGCATCGAGAACAATATCTGGGGCTGCTTCTCCATCATGGAGTTCAACCCGCATGGTAACCCCTATAATTCAGGGCTGATCATCGACGATCACGGCGATATCAAGCTGTACTACCGCAAATTCCACCCCTGGATTCCGGTCGAGCCGTGGGAGCCCGGCAACATCGGCATTCCCGTGATCGATGGACCGAAAGGCGCGAAGATCGCGCTGATCATCTGCCATGACGGCATGTTCCCGGAAATGGCCCGCGAATGCGCCTACAAGGGCGCGGAGATCATGATCCGCACCGCAGGCTACACCGCGCCGATCCGCGACAGCTGGCGCTTCACCAACCAGGCCAACGCGTTCCAGAACCTGATGGTGACGGCCAATGTCTGCATGTGCGGCTCGGACGGGTCGTTCGACTCGATGGGCGAAGGCATGATCGTCAATTTCGACGGCAGCATCATCGCGCACGGGACCACGGGGCGGGCCGACGAGATCATCACCGCCGAGGTGCGGCCCGACCTCGTGCGCGAGGCGCGGATCAACTGGGGCGTCGAGAACAACATCTATCAGCTCTGGCACCGCGGCTATGTCGCGGTGAAGGGCGGTGCGATGGATTGCCCCTACACGTTCATGCAGGACATGGTGTCCGGCCGCTTCCGCCTGCCTTGGGAAGATCAGGTCAAGATCACCGACGGCACGTCCTGCGGCTTTCCCGCACCGACACGGATGTTCGGCAAGACCGCGAAGGCCGCCGAGTAGCCGGCCCTTTGATGTGAGCATGATCTCTTCGGAAAACCGCTCCACACTTTTCCGGATCATGCTCTACTTGAAGAAGTGCACGAGGCCGATGCTCAAGCCCAGCAGCAGCATCAACGACAGCGTGACGGCGGCCGTCACCCGGCCGCCGACGGTCGAGAGCACCCGCACATCGACACCGAGCCCGAGCGCTGCCATTGAGACGACGGTGAGGATCGCCGCCGTCTTGGTCACCGGCGCGATCGCGATGTCGGGCACGAGCTGGAATGAGCGCAGCGCGGCCAGCGCCAGGAAGCCGATGATGAACCAGGGCACCAGCTTGAACGGGCTGATCGAGGCGGCCTTCGAGGTGCCCTCCCTGGCGGCGCCGGCCTTGCGCCGCCGCGCCACCAGCAGCGAGAGGCCGATCACGATCGGGCCCAGCATCAACACCCGCACCAGCTTGACCAGCGTGCCGATCTGGGTCGAGACGATGCCCGCCGGCACGGTCGCTGCCAGCACCTGCGGCACGGCATAGACGGTGAGGCCGGCGAGGATGCCGTATTGCGTCGCCGTCAGCTTCAGCAGCGGAATCAAGAGCGGCAGGCCGAGCACCATCAGCACGCCGAGAATGGCGGTGAACGAGATCGACGAGGCGATGTCGTCGCCATCGGCCTCGATCACCGGCGCCACCGCCGCGATCGCCGAGTTGCCGCAGATCGAATTGCCGCAGGCGATCAGGATCGCGAGCTTGGTCTTGAGCCCGAGCATCCGGCTGAGGCCATAGCTCACCGCCAGCATGATCGCGACGGTCACGGCGATGGCGCCGATCAGCAGCCCGCCCGACGCCACGATCGCGGCAAAGCTGATGGAGGCGCCGAGCAGCATCACCGCGACCTCGAGCAGCTGCTTGGCGCTGAAGGCAATGCCCGAGCGCCAGCGCGCCGACGGCTCCCAGGCGGTGCGCACCGCCATGCCGAGCAGGATCGCGACGACGAGGGCCTCGATATAGGGATGGTCGAAAACGCGCTCCTCGGCGGCCTGGATGCCGAGCGAGATGACCGTGACGACCCCGCAGAGCAGAATCCCCGGAATGAGCTGGAATATGCGCCGCAGCGCTCCCTGCTTCTGCCCCTGGTCTTGTTCTTGTTCCGGCACAAAATCCTCTTTTCGGAGAAGATTTTATGCGCCATGGCACCCCTCTTGGCTAATATATTTTCGGACTGCCCCGATAGAGAGAAGTTATGTCCCTCAACCTGCATCTGCTCCGCCTGTTCGCGGCCGTGGCGAGGACCGGAAGTTTCTCCCGCGCCGCCGACCTCCTGCACATCAGCCAGCCGGCGATCTCCAAGGGCGTGCGGGATTTCGAGCTGCAGGTCGGCTGCCGGCTGCTCGACCGCACGCCGAAGGGGGTGCGGCCGACCCGGGAGGGCGCGGCGCTGGCGCGGCATGCCGAGACGCTGTTCGCGGCCGAACGCGCCGCCGAGGACGAATTGCAGGCGCTGCGCAACCTCGACAGCGGTTCGCTGCGGATCGGTGCCAGCACCACGATCGCGACCTACATGATCCCGGAATATCTCGGCGTGTTCCACCGCGCCTTTCCCGGCATCGATCTGCATGTCGTCAGCGCCAACACCAGCGACATCGCCGCGCTGATGCTGGGACACGAGATCGAGATCGCGCTGGTCGAGGGACCGGTCGAGGACGAGAATTTGGTCAGCGAAGCCTGGCGTACCGACGTGATGGCGCTGATTGCGGGTCCGGATCATCGCTTCGCAGCGGTCCAGGGGCCGATCGACATCCGGTCGCTGAACGACGAGATCCTGATCGTGCGGGAACCCGGCTCAGGCACGCGCGAGGTGGTCGCGCAGGCGCTGGCGGCCCACCACGTCGAGCCGCAGCGGACGCTCGAGATCGGCAGCACCGAGGCGATCAAGCAGGCGGTGGCATCAGGCGTCGGCGTCGCCATCGTGTCGATCGCAACGATCGACGATCAAGTGAAGCTCGGAAAGCTGAAGGTGATCCCGATCAAGGGCATCCATATCGAGCGCACGCTCTGGCAACTGAAATCGCCCGGCCGGCTCGAGGTGCCAGCGGCGGTCGCGTTCGAGGGGATCATTCGGGAGGCGCAAAGGGCCAGGACGGCGCCGCGCGGACCTGCGGCTAGAGCGCGGCGAACAGACCCTGCGCCCAGGCAACGGCATGCTCGAAGCTGAACACGCCGGGCTCGAAATAGACGGCCCGTGCCAGCACGATGCCGACCACCAGCACCCAGAACACGCTGGTGCCTGCGGTCTTCAGCCATTTCGACACGCCCTCGCTCGCGATCGAAGGATCGACCGCGGGGACCGGCTCGCCGAAGGGATCGAATGCGGATTGGCTCATCGTCGTAATCATCAGGAATACCCTGAGAATGTCGCGACGACGGGGGCAGAAGCAAGGGTAGTGGAATGCCTTTTGCGGCGGTTACTTGGAAGGACGTTTTCCGGTCCGAAAGCCGGGAAGCATTTCCTTCTCGTCGCCCCCTGTAGCCATCAACCATCGGTCACGCGCCGCGGCGCCACGCGTGGCAGCGTGATACGCATGCGTGTCCCCATACCCGGCGCACTTTCGAGATTGAGCTCTCCGCCGAGCCGGTTCGTGACGATGTTATGAACGATGTGCAGACCAAGCCCGATGCGGCCGATGTCGCGGCGCGTGGTGAAGAATGGATCGAAGGCCTGCCGCAGCACGTCGTGATCCATCCCGCAACCGTTGTCGGCGAACAGGATCTCGACCTGGTCCGCGCCTGAGGCGCGGAGCCGGATCGCGATGATGCCGCCCTTGCCATCCGGAAACGCGTGCGCCACCGAATTGACGAACAGGTTGGTCAGCACCTGGCCGTAGGGGCCGGGATAGCTGTTCATGGCAAGACCGGGCGGGCAATCGACCTCGAGCGCCAGGTTGTTCTTCGGCAAGGCCGGACGCAGGCTCGAGAGAACCTGCTCGGTCGCCGCGCCGAGATCGAACTGGCTCCGGTCGAAATAGCTGCGATCGACGGCCACCTGCTTGAACGATTGCACCAAGTCTGCCGCGCGCTTGAGGTTGCCGACAAGCAGCGACGAGGCGCTTTCGACGACCTCGATGAAATCGCTCAGGCTGGATCGCTTCAGCTTGCCGCGCGCAGCCTCGGCAGCGAAGTCGGCGCATTTCTGCTCCAGCACCGAGGCGACGGTGAGACTGGTGCCGACCGGACTGTTGATCTCGTGCGCGACGCCGGCCACCAGCCGGCCCAGCGCCGCGAGCTTTTCCGCCTCGATCAGCGACGCCTGGGTCTCCTGCAGATGGTGCAAGGCCTTCTCGGCTGCATCGCGCGCGGCGCGGATCTCGCGTTCGCTGCGCTTGCGATCGGTGATCTCTTCGGCCGCAACGTTGACGCCGACGATGCTGCCGTTCGGTTCGCGCTGCGGATGCCAATGCGTGATCCAGCATCGCTCGTCATTGTGGCCGGGGCGCTGGCCGTAAACCTCCACGTCGGTGACGGGCTCTCCCGTCTCCATGATCGAGCGAACGATACCCTCGACGGCCGAAGCCAGCGCGGGCACGCAATCATGCACCGTGCGCCCGAGGTGACCTTCGACCGAAATGCCGCAGATCTCGGTGAGCCGCTGGTTGATCTGAAGGTAACGGCAATCCGGTGAGAGATAGGCGAGCCCGATCGGTGCAGTGTCATAGATCAGCTGCAGCGCCGGTTGTTTTGGGAACTGAACGTCCTGGACGACGGACGACCTCATGTCCACTACCCCCCGTTGCACCAAGTCTAGCGCTTCACGCCCGGCCCGCAAATAGGCCAGCTGAGCCGGAAACGGTGGTCTGATCTGTCCGGATCAGGCATGGGTCGGGCCGGCAGCGGCCCCTGACCAGTGCCTGCGGCGTGCTGACGCAACGTGGGCAGCAAGCGCCCCTCGGCGCAGGCCTGCGAAGCGCGCAATTTTAGCTATTCACTGCAACGTGCGGACGAAAATTCTCGACGACGCGCAGCAGCACCCGCGCGCCGATGTCGGCATCGGCGAGTTCGACATGCTCGGCCGGATTGTGGCTGATCCCGCCGCGGCAGCGCAGAAAGATCATGCCGATATCGGCGACATCCACCATCGCCATCCCGTCATGCCCCGCCCCGCTCGGCAGCTCGAACGCGGCATAGCCCTCGGCCGCGACGGCCTCGGCGATCTGCGCCTTGAGCCACGGCGCGCAGGGCACGCTGCGGTTCTCGTGGGTGACGTCGATCTGCAAGGCGAGGTCGCGGCGTTTTGCGATCGCCTCGATCTGCCGCACGATGTCGGCGACGGCGCGCTTGCGATGCATGTCGTTCTGCGAGCGGATATCCATGGTGAAGGACACCTTGCCCGGGATCACATTGGTGGCGCCCGGCATCGCGTTGACATAGCCGACGGTGCCGACGAGGCCTTGTTCGTCGGACCTGCAAAACTGCTCGATCGCAACGATGCATTCGGCAGCACCCGCCAGCGCATCGCGCCGCAGCTTCATCGGCACCGTGCCGGCATGGCCGGCGACGCCGGTGAGACTGGCGGCAAGCCGGGTCGCGCCCGAAATCGCGCTGACGACGCCGACCGGCAGCGCCTTCTCTTCCAGCACGGGACCCTGCTCGATGTGCAGCTCGACATAGCCGAGCAGTTCGCGGCGGGCGCGCGCCGCCTTGCCGATGTGATCGGGATCGAGCCCGAACTGGATCAGCGCGTCGCGCATCGACGTGCCGGCGCGATCGCGCGTGTTGAGCACGCTCTCGTCGAAGGTGCCGGCGACCGCGCGGCTGCCGAGCAGGGTCGAGGCGAAGCGCACGCCCTCCTCGTCCGCAAAGCCCACGATCTCGATCGCAAACGGCAGCCGCCTGCCGCGGCGGTTCAGATCGGCGACGCAGGCGATTGCGGTGATGACGCCGAGCGGGCCATCCCATCTGCCGGCGTCGCGCACGGTGTCGTAATGCGAGCCGAGCATCAGCGCCGGCAGCCCCGGCCGCTCGCGCTCGTAGCGGCCGCAGACATTGCCGATCGCATCGAGATGCGCGCTCATGCCGGCCTCGCGCATCCAGGACAGGATGAGATCGGCCGCCTTGCGATGCTCGTCGGTGAGGAAGATTCGCGCCAGATGCTCCGGCGTCTCGGAGATCGTCGCGAGCTGATCGATCCGCGCCACGATCTCTTCGCCAAGGGAAGACGATTTCGAGGACGGTTTTGTCTCGCTCATGCTGTTTCCCATCAGTCCAACGTGGCCGGCGGAGCCCGCTTCACTCGTAGCAGGCCCGATCCGATTCACCAGCCGGCAATTGGCGCCTCGTGCACCGGCCCCGACCGGGCTCGCACCGGCTGTCCGGCGGTTATCGACTGCTTAACGGCATTGCATACAACAGCGATCGATCGCTCACAAAATAGGCAAATCGGTCTCAATCAGCTTCCGAGCTATCTGGGAGCAATCATCATTCCAACGTATATTCAAATGCTTACTGAGAACTGATTGCCAAACATGCTCTGGCATGAAGCTTGCGACACTTCCCCCAAGCTCCGCCGTCAGGCGGCTGCGACAGGGACAGGCGGGCCGGACCCGCCGGAGGGAGCGAGCGATGGATTTTGGCAGGATTTCAAGAAGGCATTTATTGCAGGGCAGCGCCGCACTGGCGCTCGGCAGCACGCTCGGCATTCGGGGCGCGGCGGCAGCGGAAACCACGATCGGCTTCATCTATGTCGGGTCGCGCGACGACTACGGCTACAACCAGGCGCACGCGCAAGGAGCCGCGGCGGTGAAGAAGCTTCCCGGCATCAAGGTGGTCGAGGAAGAAAAGGTGCCGGAGACCGATGCAGTCGAGAAGACCATCGAGTCCATGATCAATCTCGACGGCGCCACGCTCATGTTCCCGACCTCGTTCGGCTACTACAACCCGCACGTCCTCAAGATGGCGGGCAAGTTTCCAAAACTGCGCTTCGAGCACTGCGGCGGCCTGTGGTCCGACAAGGACCCGAAGAACGCCGGCAGCTATTTCGGCTATATCGACGAGGCGCAATACATCTCCGGCATCGTGGCCGGCTATTCGACCAAGAGCGGCAAGCTCGGCTTCGTCGCCGCCAAGCCGATCCCGCAGGTGCTGCGCAACATCAACGCGTTCACGCTCGGCGCCCGGCTCGCCAATCCGAAGGCGACCACGCAGGTGATCTTCACCGGCGACTGGTCGATGCCGGTCAAGGAAGCCGAGGCTACCAACAGCCTGATCGACCAGGGCGTCGACGTGCTAACCTGCCATGTCGACGGACCGAAGACGATGGTCGAGAACGCCGCGCGCCGCGGCGCTCTTGTATGCGGCTATCACGTCAACCAGTCGCCGCTGGCGCCGAAGGCCTATCTCACCGGCGCCGAGTGGAATTGGGAGGTGCTCTACCCGAAATTCGTCAAGATGATCACCGCGGGCGAAGCGATCCCGAACTTCTATCGCGGCGGCCTCAAGGAAGAGATCGTCAAGGTCTCGCCCTATGGCGAGATGGTGTCCGCCGAGGCGCGCAAGCATGCCGACGACGTCAAGGCCAAGTTCATGTCCGGCGAGTTCGCGATCTTCAAGGGCCCGCTCGTCGACAACAAGGGCAAGACGGTGATCGCTTCCGGCACCGATCGCGGTCAGCAGGATCCCGAACTCGAGAAGATGGACTATCTCGTCGAGGGCGTGATCGGAGCCACCGCGTGACGACCGAGACGGCGGAATCGGTGGAGGCGGCCGGAATCGCTCCGGCCGCCGATCCCGGATTCCTCCAGCGCCACGGCGCGCGCATCGAATACATCCTGATCCCGGGCGCGGCGCTGGTCGGCGCGCTCGCGGTGTTCGGCGGCTTTGTCGCGCTCTACGGCAAGAACCCGCTCGATCTGTATTTCTACATGTATTACGGCGCGTTCGGCACCGCCTTCTCCTGGCAGAACACGCTGACCCGCGCCGCGCCGTTGATCCTGACCGCGCTGTGCACGGCGCTGCCGGCGCAGCTCGGCATGGTGATCATCGGTGGCGAAGGCGCCCTTCTGATCGGCGCACTGTCGGCGACCGCGGCGGCGCTGGCGCTGCAGGGCGCGGCGCCGATCGTGGTGCAGATCGCCATGGTGATCGCGGGCATGATCGGCGGCGGCCTCTGGATCACGCTGTCGGGCGGCCTGCGGCAATATCGCGGGGTCAACGAGACGATCTCGAGCCTGCTGCTGGTCTATATCGCGCTTGCGATTCTGAACCATCTGGTCGAGGGGCCGATGCGCGATCCGGCGAGCCTCAACAAGCCGTCGACGCGCGAGATCGGCGCCGCCAACATGATCGGCACCATTCCCGGCACCGACGTGCATTGGGGCCTGGTGTTCGGCCTCGTCGCCGCCATCGCCGCCTACATCCTGATCTATCACACCACCTTCGGCTTCGCCGCGCGCGTCGCCGGAGGCAACATCCGCGCCGCCAAGATCGTCGGCCTCAGTGTCGGCAAACTGATCCTGACCGTGTGCTTCCTCGCCGGCAGTTGCGCCGGGCTTGCCGGCATGATCGAGGTTGCGGCGGTGCAGGGCCGCACCAACGCCAACCTCGCGGCGGGTTACGGCTTCACCGGCATCCTCGTTGCGTTCCTGGCACGGCAGAATCCGCTGGCGATCATTCCGGTGGCGATCCTGCTTGGCGGCATCTCGGCTTCCGGCGGCCTGTTGCAGCGGCGGCTCGGTCTGCCCGACGCCTCTGTGCTGGTGCTGCAAGGCATCATCTTCGTGTTCGTGCTGGCCAGCGACGCGCTCTACGGGCGCATCGGCTTCCTGAAGGGAAAGTCCTGACATGGCGGATGCATCGCTCGGGCTCTGGACCGTTCCGCTCGCCGTGTTCGGCGGCGCCATCCGCGTCTCGACGCCGTTCCTGTTCGTCAGCCTCGGCGAGTGCATCACCGAGCGAAGTGGCCGCATCAATCTCGGCCTCGAGGGCACGCTGGTGATGGGCGCGATGAGCGCCTACGGCATCTCCTATCTGTCGGGCTCGCCGTGGCTTGGCGTGCTTGCGGCCGGCATCACCGGCGCGCTGTTCGGCGCGCTGCATGCCGGCATCTGCTCGCTGCCGCGCGTCAACGACATCGCGGTCGGCATCGCGCTGATGCTGCTCGGCACCGGCCTCGCGTTCTTCCTCGGCAAGCCGCTGATCGAGCCGACGGCGGCCCGGCTGCCCGCGATCGATTTCGGCTGGTGGAGCGACATCCCGCAGGTCCGCGCGGCGCTGCGCATCAACGTGCTGTTCCTGATCGGCGTCGCGATCGCGCCGCTGCTCTATTGGGCCTTCAGGACCACGCGCTGGGGCCTCTTGATCCGCACCGCCGGCGAGAGCGCCGATGCGGCGCGCGCGATGGGCCATTCGGTGCTCTTGATCCGGTTGCGCGCCACCATGGTCGGCGGTTTCCTCGCCGGCATCGGCGGCTCGTTCCTGTCGCTGTTCTATCCCGGCAGCTGGAACGAGGGCCTTTCCTCGGGACAGGGCATCACCGCGGTGGCGCTGGTGATCTTCGCGCGCTGGGACCCGATGCTGTGCCTGTGGGCCTCGCTCGCCTTCGGCGGCGCGGCCGCACTCGGGCCCGCGCTGCAATCGGTCGGCATCACCTCCGGCTATCATTTGTTCAACGCCGCGCCCTACATCCTGACGCTCGCGATCATGATCATCACCTGCTCGCCGAAGCGCACGCTGACCGGCGCGCCCGCCGAATTGTCCATCACCCGATAGCATCTCGAAAGATCATTTCATGCCCGAGCGCTTCATCAAGTCCGAGCCCTACGCCTGGCCCTACAATGGCGATCTGCGGCCGCAGAATACCGCGCTCATCATCATCGACATGCAGACCGATTTCTGCGGCGTCGGCGGCTATGTCGACAAGATGGGCTACGACCTCTCGCTGACCCGGGCGCCGATCGAGCCGATCAGGAAGCTGCTCGCGGTGATGCGCGCGCAGGGCTTTCACATCATCCATACGCGGGAGGGGCACCGCCCCGACCTTGCCGACCTGCCCGCCAACAAGCGCTGGCGCTCGCGCCAGATCGGCGCCGGCATCGGCGACCCCGGCCCCTGCGGCCGCATCCTGGTGCGCGGCGAACCCGGCTGGGAGATCATTCCCGACCTCGCGCCGCTGCCGGGCGAACCTGTTATCGACAAGCCCGGAAAAGGCTCGTTCTGCGCCACCGACCTCGAACTGATGCTGCGGCTGCGCGGCATCGAGAACATCGTGCTGACCGGCATCACCACCGATGTCTGCGTTCACACCACGATGCGCGAGGCCAACGATCGCGGCTTCGAATGCGTGCTGGTCGAGGACTGTTGCGGCGCGACCGACAAGGGCAATCACGACCACGCGCTGAAGATGATCAAGATGCAGGGCGGCGTGTTCGGCGCGGTGACCAAATCCGCCGACCTGATCGGGGCGCTGTCGTGATCATCGGCGAGCCGCCCGCACCATCAGGCGCGTTCGGCGTCGACGCCATCGCCATGACGATGCGGTTCGGCGATTTTACAGCGCTCGACAATGTCGAGCTCAAGGTGCGTCCCGGCTCGTTCCACGCGCTGCTCGGTGAGAATGGCGCGGGCAAGAGCACGCTCGTCAAATGCATCATGGGCTATTACCACGCCACCGAAGGCGACATCCTCGTCGGCGGCCGCCAGCAGGCCATTGCCAATCCGAAGGACGCGCATGCGCTCGGGCTCGGCATGGTCTACCAGCACTTTACACTAGTGCCGGCGATGACGGTCGCCGAGAATTTGGTGCTGGCGCGCGACGACGTGCCTGCCGTGGTCGACTGGCGCAAGGAGAAGAAGGAGCTGGAGGCCTTCCTGGCGCGGATGCCGTTCAAGGTGCCGCTCGATGCAAAGGTCTCCGACATCTCCGCCGGCGAACGGCAGAAATGCGAGATCCTCAAGCAGCTGTACCTGAAGCGCCGCTTCCTGATCCTGGACGAGCCGACCTCGGTGCTGACGCCGGGCGAAGCCGACGAGGTGCTCGGCATGCTGCGCGCGATGGTGGTCGCGGGCGAGCTCACCATCCTGATGATCACGCACAAGTTCCGCGAGGTGATGGCCTTTGCCGACGAGGTGACCATCCTGCGTCGCGGCAAGCTTGCCGGCAGCGGCCGGGTCGCCGAGCTGACGCCGGACGAGATGGCCCGCACCATGATCGGCGCCGAACAGCTGACGGTACAACCGCCGCGCACCGGCGAGACCGGAGCGGCCCGGCTCGAGCTCGACAAGCTCACCGCGCTTGACGATGCCGGCGCGATTGCCGTGCACGGCGTATCGCTGACCGTGAAAAGCGGCGAGATCGTCGGCATCGCCGGCGTCTCCGGCAACGGCCAGCGCCAGCTCGTGGAGGTCCTGGCCGGCCAGCGCGAGGCCGAGAGCGGCGTGATCCGCGTCCAGGGCGAGACCTATGCGGCGAGCCGCGCGGAGATGCGGCGCCACAGGATGTCGCTGTTGCCGGAAGAGCCGCTGAAGAACGCCTGCGTCGGCGGCATGAGCGTCGCCGACAACATCGCATTCCGCGAGTTCGATCGCGCCCCGTTCGCGCGCGGCGGCTGGTGGCTGAACCGTGCCGCCTTCCGCAACGACGCCGAGCGCAAGATCAACCGCTACAAGATCAAGACCCGCACGCCGGAGACGCCGATCGCGGCGCTGTCGGGCGGCAATGTGCAGCGCGCGGTGCTGGCGCGCGAGCTTTCGGGCGACGTCGAGGTGCTGATCGCCGCCAATCCCTGCTTCGGGCTCGACTTCGCGGCGGTGGCGCAGATCCACGCCGAGATCATGGCCGCCCGCAACCGGGGCGCGGCGGTGCTGTTGGTCAGCGAGGACCTCGACGAGCTGCTGGAGCTGTCGGACCGGCTGGTCGTGATGTTCCACGGCGCGTTCGTGCATGAGGCCCGCGCCAGCGAGGCCGATCTCACCGAGATCGGCCGGCACATGGCAGGGCACTAGAGCGGATCACGGATCAGCTGCGCGCCGGCGCCGCCGCGCGCTGCCGTGCCGGCGCTCCGCGCAGGAACGCCCGGCCGAAATCATCGACCGCGGGCGCCAGGATCGCCCGATCGCGCGGCAGCGCGTCCGGCATCTCGTCACGGATGAACGCCAGCAGCTTCTCGCGGATCTCGCAACGCAGGTCCCAGGATTGCGGTGCATTCCGTGCACTGATCAGCGCGCGCAGCTCGATGGTGCGCGGGTGGGTGTCGATCACCTGCAGATTGACCACCGCGCCGTCCCAGAGCCGCGACTCCTTCGCCGCCTGCTCCAGCCTTTTGCGGATCGCCGGCACGTCGGCGCTATAATCAACATGCAGCGCAATCGCACCGATCAGGGATTGCGCGTCGCGCGTCCAGTTCTGGAACGGGCGCTCGATGAAATAGGACAGCGGTACCACCATGCGCCGCCAGTCCCACAGCCGGATCACGACATAGGTTGAGGCGATATCCTCGACCCAGCCCCATTCGTTTTCGATGATGACCGCGTCCTCGATCCGGATCGGCTGGGTGACGGCGATCTGCACGCCGGCGATCAGATTGCTCAGCAACGGCCTTGCGGCAAGACCGACGATCAGGCCGGCGGCGCCGGCGGAGGCGAACAGGCTGACGCCGTATTGCCTGACCGAGTCGAACGTCATCAGCGCGGTGGAGACCGCGATGATGACGATCAGCGTGTCGGTGACCCGCTTGAAGACGCGCACCTGGGTGACGTGCTTGCGTGCCAGGAAATTCTCGGCAACGTCGAGGCGAAATTTATCGAGATATCTAGCCGACGCCATGTCGACGGCGCGGATCGAGATCCAGCCGATCAGCGCGATGACGGCGACGCCGAAGAAATGGCTGAGTGTCAGCCGCAGCAGATCGTTGAGCGGCGCCAATGGCAACACCAGCGCGACGGCGGCAAGACACAGCGCCAGCCGTGACGGACCGGCTGTCCGGTCAAGCAGCATCGGCGCGACGGAATTCTTTGGTCCCACCATGCGATGGACGATGCGTTGCGCGATGGAGTGAACGATGAGCGCAACGGCGATCGCAGCCGTGATCAGGACGAGGCCGACCACCCAATCCGGAACCCAGCGAAATGTGTGTTCCAATCCGGTTACGATCTCCTGGACGTCTTGCATGAAACCCGCCTGCTCCCGCATTGCAGGCTGCTAACGCGTGGAATCCGGGATCGCTTCTGACGTCTGTGCAACGCAGCAATTCACCCGATGCAATTCGAATGCGCAGGATGTTGCGTCAATTCGGCTGGAGTGGCACCGGCGCTAGCCGATCTCAAACGCTTCCGCGGCGAGATGCTTCATATTGGCGTGCCAATGCTCGGCGATCTGAAGCCGGGTCGGCGCCCAGACGTGCTCGTGCTTCTGGATGTAGTCGAGAAAGCGCATCAGCGCGGCGGCGCGGCCGGGACGCCCGACGACGCGGCAATGCAGACCGATCGACATCATCTTCGGTGAGGTTGCGCCCTCGGCATAGAGCACGTCGAAACTGTCCTTCAGGTAGGTGTAGAACTCCTCGCCGCCGCCGAAGCCCTGCGCGTTGATGAAGCGCATGTCGTTGGCATCGAGCGCATAGGGGATCACGAGATGCGGCTCGGTGCCGGCGGCCTCGATCCAGTACGGCAGATCGTCGGCATAGGAATCGCAGAGATAGCGCAGGCCGCCCGCCTCCATTAGAAGCCGCAGCGTGTTGATCGAGGAGCGGCCGGTGTACCAGCCGAGCGGCCGCGCGCCGGTCGCCTCGGCATGCACGGCAATGGCGCGGGCGATCTCCTCGCGCTCCTCGTCCTCCGACATGTCCTTGTGCTCGACCCAGCGCAGGCTGTGGCTCGCGATGTCCCAGCCCGCCTCCTGCATCGCGGCGACGACGTCCGGATTGCGCTTCAGCGCCATCGCGACGCCGAACACCGTGGCCGGCAGCTTCCGCTCGGTGAATATCCGCCACAGCCGCCAGAAGCCGGCGCGCGCGCCATATTCGAACATCGTCTCGATATTGGCGTGCCGCCGGCCGACCCAGGGCTGCGCGCCGAGCACGTCGGACAGAAACGCTTCCGAGGCGCGATCACCGTGCAGGATGTTGTTCTCCCCGCCCTCCTCGAAATTGACCACGAATTGCACGGCGATGCGCGCCGCGTCGGGCCATTTCGGATCGGGCGGATTGCGGCCGTAGCCGCGGAGATCGCGCGGATAGCGGGCCTCGGTCACATCAGATTTCCTCGAAGCGGATGTTCTGCGCGCCCTTCCACAACACGGTCTTGCCGAACGCGGTGAGGTTCTCCAGCCCCGAGGTCAGCGTGATGAAGTGATTGCCGGCGAGCTGGCCCATCTTGCTGGCGAAGTGCACGCCGCCATAGGCGAGCAGGATCTCGGTCTCGCTGATGCCGCCCGGATAGAGGATGATCTGGCCCGGCGCCGGATAGCTGGTGTGGTTCTCGTAGGACACGCCGAAGTCGAGATCGCCGAGCGGCATCCAGACGCCCTCGCCGCTCCAGCGCACGTGGATCGCCTGGCTCTCGAACGGCATCGCCTTGCGGAACGCGGCGACCGTCTTCGGCGCCAGCTGCTCCTCGAAACGGGCGTCAAAGGTGAACTCGCCGGCGCGGACAATCAGTTTGCTCATCGATCTCTCGTGGGTGCGCAAAGAAGTGATGTCCCAACCATTGCCGCCGGCCCGGGCCGGACGCAAGGCCGATTCCGGCCCCGGAAGCCGGTTTTTCGCCGCGCAGCGGCCTTCAACGCAGATTTGAGCAGAGTTGCGTTGCGCCGCGCCTTCCCGTTTGCGAGCCTGCGAGGGGACGTCGAACAGGGTGACCTTGATGACAACAAGCAGTCTGCACGGACATGTGGCGCTGGTGACCGGCGGATCGCGCGGCATCGGCGCGGCCATCGTCAAGATGCTGGCGGATGCCGGCGCCGCCGTCGGCATCAATTATCGCGAGCGCTCAGCCGAGGCGGAGACGCTGGCGAAGGGCATCATTGCCGCCGGCGGCCGCGCCGTCGCGATCGCCGCCGACGTCTCGGAAGCTGCCGCCGTCACCGCGCTGGTCCAGCGCGCCAAATCCGAGCTCGGCCCGGTCGACATCCTCGTCAACAATGCCGGGATCGCGATCGTCAGGGGTGTCGACGACCTCACCGAGGAGGATTTCGACCGCACCATCACGGTCAATCTCAAATCGGCGTTTCTCTGCACGCAAGCGGTGCTGCCGATGATGCGCACCCGGAAATGGGGCCGCATCGTCAACATCTCCTCCGGCGCGGCGCGCGGCGCCGGCTCGATCGGGCCGCACTACAACGCATCCAAGGCGGCGATGGAGGGGATGACCCGCGGCTATGCCGCGCGCCTCGTCAAGGAGGGCATCACCGTCAACGCCGTCGCGCCCTCGCTGATCGAGACCGACATGATGAGGGGACAGAGCGAGCTGGTCAGCCGCATCCCGGTCGGCCGTTTCGGCACCGCCGAGGAGGTCGCGCAAGCCGTGATGCTGCTGGTCAACAATCCCTACATGACCGGACAGACCATCGCGATGAGCGGCGGCATGGCGTTCAACTAGGGCACGTACCATAAACACAGTGGCGTCATGCGATGAAGCTTACGTCCGCGTTGTCCTTATAGCGGTCATTTGTGCAGCATCGGAACATGTCGCGATGGGCCAACTCCGGACTCTTGCATCGCAAGTGTCCCGCAAAATGACGGGCCAATTCAAATGTCCGTCCGGAGTAGCGCCTGCTACTTGCAGCCGCGGCAAATCGTAAGCTTGCCCTTTAGTTTGTCATCGTCCCCGGGATCGACCGATTGCTGCCGAGAGACACGATCCGCTTCTTGATCGAGCTTGGGCTGCTTTGCCCGGTGTGACCTGACGGGTCGCGTCGTCCGGCTTGACGTGTCGTCGCCGATGCCGACGCTAAAACCATCGTAATCGGGGACCGGTCTAGCCGACGGCGGCGACCTGTCGATCACTTGTGCTGGCGAAGCGCTGCCTGACTCTATCGGCGTGTGTTCGACAGTGGCAGATCGCGGGGCAGTGGAGCGTGGCAAAGAATCTTCAGCGGCCCGGGGCGGTACCGAACTCTTAGCGGTCGCCGTCGGCGGCCAGACGCTGTTGGTTGCGCCCGGAGATGCCGATCTCTCATCCGGCGGCGGCGGCGCAAGCGAAAGCGGAGGGGAAAGCGAGGTCTGACATCTCGCGCTGTCTTGTGACCAAACTCCCGCCGCCAACAAACCAAGGGCCAACAGTGTTGCGTTCTTCATTACTCGTCCTGCAAATCACCTGGAATGAAAGCATTGATCGCGTGACTCCTATCGCCACGCTTCGGCAAGAATTTCCACATCTGACATGGCGATCAAAAATTGACGGAAGTTGGGAGCCATGGGCGGATACATGCGCGCTTCGGTCCACCCTCGTTCTGGCCCCACTGCCCGCTTCGGGTCCAATCGCGACCGCTTGGCCCGGTCTCGGTAAGATCCGGTATGCACCTCACAGCGGACCGTTGGCGGTCGGCTGCATTGATCGCGATGGGCCATCCGCGGTGGTTCAGCCCTGCCTCATCCCGGGTAGCCCCCAAAACCAGGGCTCGACAGGCCTCCGGGCCACCAGGCTCCGGCCCAATTCGCGGGACCAACAACCCGGTGACGAAATACCCAAACCGGCATAGCATCCGCGCATTGGAGGCGATCATGTTCAACCCAACTCAAATTGTCATCCAAGCGTTTGTCGATCAGCTTAAGGGTACATACGGCCAAATCTACGGAATCCTCGAGCCCGCCTATCCGGACATCATCGGTTTCGTTGGGCGCCTCGCGTTGGAGAATATTGCCAATAGCGATGCGGCCTACCACGACATGAACCACACCATCATGGTGACGCTGGTCGGACAGAACATTTTACTCGGGAAGCATACGAGCGAAGGCGGCGTCAGGCCGCGCGACTGGCTCCATTTCATGATTTCGCTCTTATGCCACGACATCGGCTATGTACGCGGTGTATGTCGAGGCGACCGGGACGGACTTTATGTTTGTAACGAAAACGGTGATCGCGTCCGGATATCTGCTGGAGCCACGGACGCATCCTTGACCCCCTATCATGTGACACGATCCAAGCTCTTTGTCCGCGAGCGTTTCGGCAAGGTGAGCTTGACCTCCATCGACACAAAGGAAATCGAGGCGAACATCGAGCACACGCGCTTTCCGGTACCGGGGGAAGAGGAGCATACCAGTACGGCGGATTATCCCGGCCTGCTTCGTGCCGCGGATTTGATCGGCCAATTGGCCGACATTGACTATTTGCGGAAGACGTCAGCCTTGTTTGCCGAATTTCAGGAGACTGGCGCAAGCGAGAAACTCGGATATCAGACCCCCGATGATCTACGTGCAGCGTACCCTGCTTTCTTCTGGAAGGCCGTCTGCCCCTATATCGGCGACGCACTTCGATATCTGCGGGTCACGCAGGAAGGTAAGCAATGGATCGCCAACCTTTATGCGCACGTGTTCTCGGAGGAGCACAGGGGAGCGATTACTCGAGCATAGCCGGGTGGAAGAATAACTGGCTATGCCGTCTTGACCGGCTCGTTCGATTGCCTTACGCCTCACGCCATGAACCGCTCGATCCTGATCGCCAATCTCTGGTGGCTCGCCGACTGACAGGCGGGCCGAACGTGTTCATGCATTTCGGGGCCGCCGCATTGGGCGGCCTTTTTCTTTCACCTCATCCAGCCCGCATGCGGTGTCCCCATTCAAACGAATGGAGATAAGCCGTGACCAAACCGATCATCCTCACCGGCGACCGCACCACCGGGCCGCTGCATCTCGGCCATTACGTCGGCTCGCTCAGAAGCCGTCTCGCGTTTCAGGACAGCCATGAGCAATACCTGCTGCTCGCCGACATGCAGGCGCTGACCGACAACGCGCACGACATCGGCAAGGTCCGCGGCAACGTCATCGAGGTCGCACTGGATTATCTCGCCGTCGGAATCGATCCCGAACGAACCTCGATCTGCCTGCAGTCGCAGCTTCCGGCGCTCGCGGAATTGTCGATGCTCTATCTCAACCTCGTCACCGTCGCGCGGCTGGAGCGCAATCCCACCATCAAGGACGAGATCCGCGCCCGCGGATTCGGACGCGACATCCCGGCGGGCTTCCTGTGCTACCCGGTGGCGCAGGCCGCCGACATCACCGCGTTTCGGGCCACCGTCGTGCCGGTCGGCGAGGACCAGGCTCCCCTGATCGAGCAGACCAACGAGATCATCAGGCGCGTCAACGCGCTTGCCGGCCGTGCGCTCCTGCAGGAGGCGGTGGCCGTCATACCGCGCGCGGGACGGCTGCCGGGCGTCGACGGGCGCGCGAAGATGAGCAAATCCGCCGGCAATGCGATTGCGCTCTCGGCCTCGCCCGGTGCCATCACGGCCGCGGTGCGCGCGATGTTCACCGATCCCGACCATCTGCGTGTCGGCGACCCCGGCAAGATCGAGGGCAATGTCGTCTTCAGCTATCTCGACGCGTTCGATGACGACCAGCACGCCGTCGAGGAATTGAAGGCGCGCTATCGGCGCGGCGGTCTCGGCGACGCAGCGGTCAAGCGGCGGCTGGAGGACATCCTGCAAGCCCTGATCGCGCCGATCCGGGCCCGGCGCGCCGAGCTGGCAAGCAATCGCGACCATGTCGCTGACGTGATCAGGCGCGGAACCTCGAAAGCCCGGGAGATCACCGAGCGCACCAAGCGCGATGTGATGGCGGGACTCGGCGTGTTCCAGCTCTGAATGCGCTGTCATCAAACCAAGGCAGGAACTGTGCTTGCCTGTAAGGGTTGTCCGCTTGGCGAAAACCGGATTTGGAGCCTGTCGTGATCGATCCGAAAACGCTTCTCGAACGCGCCGCGCAATTGACCGATCAGGCCAAAGGCGAGGAAGATGCCGGCATCCGCGAGCGGCTGCTCCGCATGGCCGAACATTACCGCGACCTGGCCGCGCATGAGGCCTGGGCGAACGAGAACCCGCCATCGGTCGGCGCGATCACCAGTGCACTCAGCCCCCGCACCCATTGACCTGTTCTTTCGTCAGCTCACGCGGATGCGATAGCCCAGTGACTGCCGCGCGCCCGGCGCGATGTGCATCAAGCCGGGCTTGCCGGCGAGTTCGCCATCGTATGCGACCGGGCTGGCGAAACCGTGCCACGGCTCGATGCAGAGGAACGGCGCGCCGCCGACCTTCGACCAGATGCCAAGTTCGCGAAAGCCGCGCCACGACACCTCGATCGCAGGCCCCTGCGCAGCAGCAAAGCGGACCGAGGCGCTCGCGACCTGATCGAGGATCATGGCGTCGTCGTCGAACAACTGCTCCGACAACGCCAGCACGCTGCCCTTGATCGGACTCGGCTCGGCTTGCGGCCGCATCAGTCCCTCCGTCAGCCGCCGGATCGGCGCCGGCTCATCCTTCGCGAAGGTCAACGCGTACGCCTCCTTTGCCAATCCCGGAAGCAGCGGCCAGTTGAAGGCAGGATGACCGCCGAGAGAGGCCGACAGCGTCTCGGCGCCGGTGTTGACGATGTCGAAGGCGACATCGAGATCGGCGCCATCAACGGTATAGGTGACCTCGAGCCTGAACGCGAAGGGATAGCGCGCACGCGTCTCCGTATCGTCGGTGAGCGCAAGCTTGCAGGATCGGGGCCCCTGCTCCACCCAGGCAAAGCGGCGATCCCGCGCGAAGCCGTGCTGCGTCATCGGATAGGTCTTGCCGTTGTGGCGCAGCGTATCGTTCTTCAAGCGGCCGACGATCGGGAACAGGATGGGGGCATGGCGCGGCCATTGCGGGCCGGCCTGCCACAACAGTTCGGTCCCGTCGGCATTTCTGAGCGACGACAATTCGGCGCCCTGCGCCGAAATGGTCGCGGCGATTCCTTCGCCGCGCAGCGTGTGACTGTCGCTCATGCCTCGCCTCGCCGGGTTGCGCTATGCCCCGACAGGAGATGTTCGAAGCCGGCGAGGCCGTCAACCCCAAAGCAATAGCGCCGCCCACGCGTGGCGGCCCACGCTCCGGGCCTAACCGGTAATCTTGGAGAAATCGGGCTGGCGACGCTCGGCAAAGGCGGCAAAGGCCTCGCGTGCTTCCGCACTCATCAGTCGCTCCTGGAAGATCTCGCCCTCGCGCGCCATTTGCGCGCTGATCCTGGCGGGGTCGCGCATCAGCGCCTTGGTGTGCTGGAGCGAGCCGAACGGCCGCTTCGCCAGCGCGTCCGCCGCCGCGCGTGCCTTGGCGCGCAGGTCCGCGAGCGGCACAACCGCGTTGGCGAGGCCGATCGAGACCGCCGTCTCCGCCTCGACCGGTTCGCCGAGCGCGAACATCGCATAGGCCCGCGCATAGCCGATGCGCTGCGGCAGCAGATAGGTCGAGGCCGCCTCCGGCACCAGCGCCAGATTGACGAACGGCGTGATCAGCCGCGCAGTCGGCGCGAGGTAGACGAGGTCGCAATGCAGCAGCATGGTGGTGCCGATGCCGACCGCATTGCCCTGCACGGCGGCAACCAGCGGCCGCGTCGCCTTGGCAAGTCCGGCGAGGAAGCGCGTCACGTGGCGCTCGCCCTGCACGCCGCGCGACACCGCCGCGAAGTCGGCGAGATCGTTGCCGGCGGTAAAGCTGTCGCCGTCGCCCTGCAGCAGCACGGCGCGGATCGCGGAATCGCCCTCCGCGCGCTCGAGCGCATCGGCCATCGCGCCATACATCGCGTTGGTGATCGCATTCTTCTTGTCCGGGCGCGCCATCGTCACGGTGAGGACACCGCCGTCCAGCGCTACGACCACTTCACTCATGCTTCACTCCTGTTGCTCGCTTCCTGCTTGACGCGTCTTCTTCACGCGAACCGGTAGCCACTTCGCTTGAAGACGCTCTAGCTGTCCTTGCCTTTCGGAAACTTGTCTTGCAGGCTGGTCAGCCAGCGCGACACCACGTCGATCTCCGCGTCCGAGAACCCGTCCATCAGACGGTTGTTGATCGCCCTGGTCCGCGTCGCGGCGCGTTTGCCGAACTCCTGCCCCGCCGCGGTCAGATGGAGCCGCTGGCTGCGGCCGTCCTCGCCATCGCGGCGGCGCTTCACGAGGCCTGCACGTTCCATCCGGTCGGCGAGCCCGCTCATCGCCGACGGCACGATGTCGAGCGCCTGCGAGACGTCGCCGATCAGCGCGCCGTCATTGCGCCCGAGAAAGAACAGCACGCCGGCCTGGGCCGACGTCAGATCGTGCGTGGCCGTCTCCTGCTCGATGGCGCGTTGCAACCGGCGATAGGCCACGGTCAGAAGAAAGATCAGCCGGTGTTCCGCTTTCATGCCGTCCGTTATATATTTCGCACGCGAAATATCAAGATACTTCGTGCACGAAATATCTGGTGCTGCGGCGAAGTCCGCTGGCTGGTTTTGCGGCGTGCTCGAAACCATGGTGTTCCCTCAAAAGCCCGGCCTGCATATCGACTGGAATGAGCTCCCGCCAACGGGTTGATTGCGACATTTTGATCCTGTCGCTGGATCGTCGCACTGCGGCCCGGCAGAAAATCCTTGATCGACATCGATCAAACGGGAAATCTTCCCACCCGGGAGCCGCCCGGTTGCGTTGCGGTACCGGCGGGGTCACGAGAGTGTCATGACGGTAGCGGCAAGTCCGGCCAAGGAGCGTGTTGTCCGCCCAAAGCGGCCGCGCCATCTAAGCGAAGCCATGCGCTGTGAGACCGCGTTTCGCCTGATCCTGTCCGAATGCCTCGAGGAAGTCGCCACCAATCACGAGGCCATAAGTTCCGGCGATTCCGCCGCGCTGCACCAGACCCGTATCGCGCTGACGCGGCTGAAGGCGGCGATCGCCTTCTATGGGCCGATGGTGGCGGACACCGAATGGACGCGACTGAAATCCGAGTTGAGATGGCTGAGCGCCCATCTCGGCGCCACGCGCGACCTCGACGTCGCGATCGAGAACAGCAAGGGCCTGCCTGAAGAAGGCATGCTCCAGACGGCGCGAACCGACGCGTTCGAGGCGCTCAAGGAGGCGTTGCAAAGCGATCGATACTGGCGATGGTTCGACGGCATGTGGGACTGGGTCGGCAGCGGCCCCTGGACCACGCGGCAGGACCCTCGCGCCGCGCAGCGGCGAGCCGTGCCGGTCGCGGTGTTTCACGCGCGGCGGCTGGCGCGGTGGCATGGCAAGCTGTGCCAGAAGAGTCGCGGGCTGCAAGGCATGGGCAAGAACAAGCGCCACCGCGTCCGTCTCGCCAGCAAGCGGCTGCGTTACGCGATCGAGTTCTCGGAGGGCGGTTTGCCCCCCGACGAATACGCGTCATGGCGGATCATCCTGAAGCATCTGCGCAAGGGACAGCAATTGCTCGGCGAATTGAACGATGACGAGGTCCGTCGCGGGCTGCTCGAGAGCGTCGATGCACCCGCGCAACGCGCCCACGAGCGCAAGGCCAGGCACCAGCGCGTGCACGAACGAAAGCGCAAGAGCCGGCTGCTGCGCCACGCCGCGGCGGTCTATCGAAAAATCTCCGACTGAACGCGCGTCAGCGCAACTCCGTCGGCGCGCGGATACCGCTCGCGTTGAGGACTGCGCCTAGGAATGATGTATAAAACATCACTTATTGCCATTGTGCCATCATTACTTGATGTGCATAAATAACATTCAAATAGACGCGACTCTCAGATCGACGGCCATCAATCGATGATCACCGCGGCGCAGCTACGAGCGGCCAGAGCCTTGCTCGGCATCGACCAACGGCAGCTCGCCGAACTGTCCGGACTTTCGGTGCCAACCATCCAGCGGATGGAGGCGAGCGAAGGTACCATTCGCGGCAACGTCGACTCGCTCGTGAAACTGATCGATGCGCTCGGCGCAGCCGGCGTCGAGGTCATCAATGAGGGCGCCGTCAGCAACGGCGGCGGCCGCGGGGTGCGATTGAAGGCCGGATCGGGCTCACCGAAGGTGCGGACATGATCCCGGCGGTCACTCAGCAGATCTGGTGTGTAGCCGCCCTGCTGGGAACGACCGCTCTCGCGATTACAACGAGCAGATCGCGCCAATCGACAGCCATCGTCTACGGCGCGACTTTCGCGATTTCGCTGATCGCGCTGGCCGGGGCCATGATTTCGCTCATCTCCCGTACCAGCGCGACGGAACTGGCTCTGCCGATCGGGTTGCCCTGGCTGGGATCGCATTTCCGCCTCGATGCGCTCGCCGCATTCTTTCTCGTCGTGGTCAATCTCGGCGGTGCGGCCGCAAGTCTTTATGGCCTCGGCTACGGCAGCCACGAATCCGCGCCGCAGCGCATCCTTCCCTTTTTCCCGGCGTTCCTGGCCGGCATGAATCTCGTCGTGCTCGCCGACGATGCGTTCACCTACCTCTTGTGCTGGGAATTCATGTCGCTCGCCACGTGGGCGCTCGTCATGGCGCATCACCGTGACGCGGATAATGCCCGCGCAGGCTACGTCTATCTCGTGATGGCAAGCTTCGGAACGCTGGCTCTGTTGCTTGCCTTCGGCCTGCTGGCGGGAGCGGGCGGCAGCTACAGCTTCGCGTCCATCCGCGCTGCTCAGCACACCCCGTCCGAAGCCGCACTGGTGCTCGCGCTGATGTTGCTCGGCGCCGGGTCGAAAGCCGGCCTGATCCCGTTGCACGTGTGGCTGCCGCTGGCTCATCCCGCCGCGCCGAGCCATGTCTCGGCGCTGATGAGCGGCGTGATGACGAAGGTCGCGATCTACGGATTCATCCGGGTCGTGTTCGATCTGCTCGGGCCGCCAAGCTGGTCGGCGGGTGTCGCGGTTCTCATCCTCGGCGGCGCCACCGCCGTCATGGGGATCCTCTACGCGCTGATGGAGAAGGATCTCAAGCGCCTGCTCGCCTACAGCACGATCGAGAACATCGGCGTCATCTTCGCAAGCCTCGGCCTTGCGCTGGCATTTCAGGCGAACGGCCTCGGCCTCGCGGCGGCCCTCGCCTTCACGGCCGCATTGTTCCACGTGCTGAACCATTCGTTCTTCAAGAGCCTGCTGTTCTTCGGCGCCGGCGCGGTGCTGACGTCGACCGGCGAACGCGACATGGAGAAGCTGGGCGGCCTGATCCACCGCATGCCGCTCACGAGCTTCGTCTTTCTGGTCGGCTGCGTCGCGATCTCGGCGCTGCCGCCGTTCAACGGGTTCGTGTCGGAGTGGCTGATGTTTCAGGCCGTCCTGCAGAGCCCCGACCTGCCGCAATGGCTGCTGAAGATCATGGTGCCCGCGGTCGGCGCCTTGCTGGCGCTGGCCGCGGCGCTGGCCGCCGCATGCTTCGTCAAGGCCTTCGGCATCACGTTCCTCGGCCGCGCGCGGAGCCCGGCCGCGGAAGCCGCCGGCGAAGTCGATCGCTATTCGCTCGCCGCGATGTTCAGCCTTGCCGTGCTCTGCTTCCTCGCCGGCATTTTGCCCGGCCTGGTGATCGACGCGCTTTCGCCGGTCGCGCAGACCGTGATCGGCCACCGGATGCCGCTTCAGGCGGACGATCCCTGGCTCTCGATCGTGCCGATCGAGGAGAGCCGCAGTTCCTACAACGGATTGCTCGTCTTTGCTTTCATCACCGCCGCGGCGTCGCTCGCGGTGTACTTTATCCATCGCTTTGCGTCGCGCGCGATCCGGCGCGGACCGGCCTGGGGTTGCGGCTTCTCCGACCCGACACCGGCGGCGCAGTATTCCGGCGTGAGCTTTGTGCAGCCGATCCGCCGCGTCTTCGGCACGCTGGTTTTCCAAGCCCGCGAGCATGTCGACATGCCCGCGCCGGGCGAACTGCGGCCGGCCCGCCTCAGGGTCGATATGCACGACATGGTCTGGGAGCGGCTCTACACACCCGTGACTGAACTCGTGTGGTTCTTCGCCGATCGGCTGAACCAGCTCCAGTTCCTGACCATCCGCCGCTACCTCAGCCTGGTGTTCGCAACCCTCGTCACATTGTTGCTGGCGCTCGCGATATGGTCGTGATCTCGGACATCCTCGTTCAGCTCGGCCAGATGGCGCTTGTGCTGCTGCTCGCGCCGCTGCTGACGGGCGTCGTGCGCAAGATCAAGGCCCGGCTGTTGCGGCGAAAAGGACCGTCGATCGTCCAGCCCTACCGCGACCTGCTGCGGCTGCTGCGCAAGGAGGTCGTGCTCGCCGAAAACGCGTCCTGGCTGTTCCGTGTCACGCCCTATGTGACGTTCGCGGCCATCTGGGTCGCGGCGGCGCTGGTCCCGACATTCGCGACCGGCCTCCAATTCAACTGGAGCGCCGATCTGATCGCGATCGTCGCCCTGCTCGGCAGCGCGCGCTTCTTCCTCGCGCTTGCCGGCATGGACGTCGGCACCAGCTTCGGCGGCATCGGCTCCAGCCGCGAGGTGATGATTGCCGCGCTCGCCGAGCCGGCCATGCTGTTGATGGTGTTCTGCGTCGCGCTGATTGCCGGCTCGACGCAGCTGTCGACGGTCGCGACCTTCATGGCGTCGTCGGAAGTCGGACTGCGCGTCTCTCTCGGCATGGCGATGATCGCCCTCATCATGGTGGCGCTCGCCGAAAACGCGCGCATCCCGGTCGACAACCCGGCGACGCATCTGGAGCTGACCATGGTGCACGAGGCGATGATCCTCGAATATTCCGGGCGTCACCTCGCCATGATCGAGTTCGGCGCCTTCCTCAAGCTGCTGCTCTACATCTCCCTGATCATCTGCGTGTTCTTCCCGTGGCAGATCACCACCGAAGGCGCGGGGCCGCTGTCCTATCTCGTCAGCGTCGCCGTCTACATCCTCAAGCTTGCGGTCGCGAGCTTCCTCCTTGCCGTGTTCGAGACCGCGACGGCCAAGATGCGGGTGTTCCGCGTCCCCGAATTCCTCGGCGCGGCGCTGATGCTCGGCCTGCTCGGCACGCTGCTTCGGTTCGTGTCACGGGGCTTCTGATGCACAACCTCGCCTTCGACATCGCCCATCTGCTCGCCGGCGGGCTCGTGCTGATCAGCTTCATGATGCTGTACCAGGACCGCCTGTACGCGCTGCTGAACATCTTCGCACTTCATGCCGTGGTGCTCGCAGCTTCCGTCGCCTGGCAGGCCTTCATCCAGAATGCGCCGCATCTCTACGTGACCGCGGCCATCGCACTGGTCTTCAAGGCGATCGTCATCCCGGTGGCGTTGCATCGGATCATCAAGCAGCTCGGCATTCATCGCGATATCGAGACCGCGGTGAGCATCGGTCCGACCATGCTTGCCGGCATGGGGCTCGTCGCCCTGTCCATGGTGCTGATGCTGCGCGTGACCGGCGCGGCCGATCCGCTGGCGCGGGAAGACCTTGCCTTCGCACTGTCGGTGGTGCTGCTGGGATTGCTCGTCATGGTGACGCGGCGCAACGCCGTCAGCCAGGTCGTCGGCTTCATGTCGCTGGAAAACGGCCTGGTGCTGGCCGCGACCGGCGCCAAGGGCATGCCGCTCGTCGTAGAGATCAGCGTCGCCTTCTCGATCCTGATCGCATTCATCGTGATCGGCGTGTTTTTGTTCCGCATTCGCGAGCGGTTCGACACCGTCGACGTCGGTGCGCTCGATGAATTCAGGGGGGAGCGCCAATGACTGCCGCGTCGGATGCCGTCACCTGGGTTTTGTTGATACCGATCACCGCCGCGGCGGTGCTCGCCGCGCTGCCCGGTTACCGGCTGACCGCGGGCCTCAATGTCCTGGCCAGTCTCGGCACCTTGCTGGCCGCGCTTTCGCTGCTCGTGGTCGAGCGCCCGCAACCCGGCCAGTACCTGCTGATCGACGATCTCAACATCGTCTTCATCGTGCTCAACACCTTCGTGGGATTCACCACGAGCGTGTTCAGCGCCAGCTATATCGCCCATGAACTCGAAACCGGACGGCTGACGCCGGGCTATCTGCGATTCTACCATGCCATGTATCAGGTGATGATGTTCGGCATGAACCTCGCATTCGTGTCGAACAATATCGGCCTGATCTGGGTCGCGGTCGAGGTCGCGACGCTCACCACCGTGCTGATGGTCGGCATCTACCGGACCCATGCGGCGCTGGAAGCGGCCTGGAAGTACTTCATCCTCGGCAGCGTCGGCATCGCGCTGGCGCTGTTCGGCACGATCCTGGTGTACATGGCCGCACTGCCGGTGGTCGGCGAGGGTCAGGATGCCATGGTGTGGACGGTGTTGATCAGCCGTGCGGCGACGTTCGACCCGGCATTGCTCAACGTCGCCTTCATCTTCCTGCTGCTCGGATACGGCACCAAGGTCGGCCTGGCGCCGCTGCACGCCTGGCTTCCGGATGCGCATGCCGAGGGCCCGACCCCGATCTCCGCCGTGCTCTCCGGCCTGCTGCTCAACGTCGCGCTCTACGCAGTGCTCCGCTTCAAGATCCTGCTCGCCGCCAATCCGGATGCGATATCGCCGGGCCCGCTGATGGTGACGATGGGGCTGACCTCGCTGCTGTTCGCGGCCTTCATGCTTTACCGCCGCCGCGACATCAAGCGGCTGTTCGCCTACTCCTCGATCGAGCATATAAGTCGGATCGTAGCCATGTCGTTCTGTGAGCCAAGGAGTTGAGTGTTATAGTTGTCTTCCTAAGACCGCTTGGCCTCCGACTTGGAATCTTCTACGCAGTCGGCCACATTGCGCAGGTGAAGGGCACGCAGCGGATCACCAACATTCGCGGCCTGACCGTGACGCATCCGGCACTCGGCTGGAGTCTCGTGATCGGCGTGGTCGCGATCGCCGGCCTGCCGCCGCTCGGTATCTTCATGAGCGAATTTCTCATCGTCAGCTCCACCTTCGCGCGCCAGCCGCTGCTCGCTATCCCGCTGGTGTTCGGCCTGCTGCTCGCCTTCGGCGCGCTGATCCTGCGCCTGACCAGCCTTGCGTTCGGCGAGCCGCGCGGCAATGCCGCGCCGGCGGATGCGTCCTATTTGCCGATGTTCGCGCATTTCGCGCTGGTGCTGACTGCGGGCATCTACCTTCCGGGACCGCTAGTCGTCTGGTTCCAGCACGTCGCCAACCTGCTGGGTTAGCGCGAGGGAGAACGGGATATGCCGAGGTTGATCGATCTGATCCGGGCGGGCCACAGGATCGAACGGCATCATCCATGGCCGCGCGCCGTGGTCGACGGCGATACCTGGCGCACTGCCGCTCACGCATTTGCGGATGGCGGCCTGAGCCTGCTCGGGCTGTGGGGCGAGCCGTCGCGCGTGCACATGGCCGTCCTCGACGACCGCACGTCCGATATCGGCGTGATCAGCCTGGATTGTCCCGATCGCCAATTCCCTTCGGTCGCGGCCTATCATCCCCCGGCGCTTCGATTGGAGCGCACCCTGCACGACCTCTTCGGATTGCAGGCGACAGACACACCGGATTCCCGTCCCTGGCTTGATCACGGCCGTTGGCAAACGCGCTTCCCGCTCGGCGAACATCTCGATGCATCGGCGGACGCAGCGCCTTATCAATTCCTTCCGGCCGAGGGGGACAGCCTGCATCAGATCGCAGTCGGTCCGGTGCATGCCGGCATCATCGAGCCCGGGCATTTCCGCTTTACCGCGAGCGGCGAGACGGTCGTCCGCCTCGAGCAGCGGCTCGGCTACACCCACAAGGGTGTCGAAGGGCTGATGACGGGCAGCACGATCGAGCAGGCCGCGCGGCTCGCCGGCCGGGTCTCCGGCGACAGCACAGTCGCCTATGGGCTGGCGTTCGCGCAAGCCGTCGAGGCCGCGCAGCGGATTGCCGTGCCGCCGCGCGCATTGCTGTTGCGCGCGCTGATGGCCGAGCTCGAGCGGCTGGCCAATCATCTCGGCGATATCGGCGCGATCTGCAACGATGCGTCGTTTGCGCTGATGCAGGCGCATTGCGCCGTGCTACGCGAATCCGTGCTGCGCGCGGCCGACGCTGCATTCGGCCACCGCCTGATGCGCGACCTCATCGTTCCCGGCGGCGTCGCGCGCGATATCGCCGGCCATGGAGCCGACGCGATCCGGGCCGCGCTCGACCAGATCCGCCGGCATTTCCCTGCGCTGGTCGAGCTCTATGACAACACCGCCTCGTTGCAGGACCGCACCGTCAGCACCGGCATCGTTGCTCCAACGCTCGCCCGGCAATTCGCCGCCGGGGGCTATGTCGGGCGCGCGAGCGGCCGCGATCATGATGCCCGACGCAAGCCCGGCTATCTCCCCTATGATGGCCTCCGCTTCGAAGTCCCCGTCCTGAGCGACGGCGACGTCAACGCCCGGGTCTGGATCCGGATCCGCGAGGTTGAGCAGAGTCTCGCGCTGGCGTACCAGATCCTGATCGGCCTCGAGGCCGGCCCGGTGCAAGTGCCACTGCACAATACGGCGGAGCCTTGCGAAGGCATGGCGCTCGTCGAAGGTTTCCGCGGCGACATCCTGGCCTGGCTGCGCCTGAACGGCGATCGGATCGAGCGATGCCATCTGCGCGATCCGTCGTGGTTTCAGTGGCCGCTGCTCGAGGCGGCCATCGAAGGCAACATCGTGGCGGACTTCCCACTCTGCAATAAGTCGTTCAACTGCTCCTATTCCGGGCAGGATCTCTGAGGGCTTGAGGCGATGCGCAAACTTCTGTTCCAGAGCCTGTTTCGCCAGCCATTGACGGAGCAGGCGCCGCGCCCGGACGACGCTGCGCTCGCGGAGCTCGCGGCCATGGTCGGCCGCACCGCACGACGACGCCTCGGCCGCAGCCTCTCGATCCGCGAGGTTGATGCAGGCTCCTGCAACGGATGCGAGCTGGAAATACACGCGTTAAGCAATGCGTATTACGACGTAGAACGATTTGGAATCCGGTTCGTCGCCTCGCCCCGTCACGCCGACGTGCTGCTGGTCACGGGTCCGGTCACCAAGAATATGCGCGAGGCGCTGGAGCGCACATACCGTGCGACGCCAGATCCCAAATGGGTTGTCAAGTCGGGAGGCCAAGCGGTCTTAGGAAGACAACTATAACACTCAACTCCTTGGCTCACAGAACGACATGGCTACGA
>NZ_JAUMTJ010000063.1:0-54691 GCF_032654765.1 Bradyrhizobium sp. 33ap4
CGCGACAACATCGGCCGCCTGCAATAATTGGCGACCACGGCCACGTCCGACCTATCCGTTTGCACACAACCAAGACCACCAGCGGAAGCAATCGAGCACGCGCGCCTCGGCCTCGTCGGCCATCACCGGCGTGAAGCGATCCGCGTGAACGATCCGGTATTCCTCTTTCTGGGAAATCCGCCTGCCGCCCCAGTTGAAGGTGTGGTGCCGCCGCCATATTGCGGGCCCGGGCTCGAAATCGATCAGCCCCAACTCCTCGGCCAGTTCCCGCTGCAACGTCGCTTCAGCCGTCTCGTCGCCCTCGACGCCGCCGCCCGGCGCGATCCAGAAGCAGTCGCCGCCGTGCGGCGGGCGAATCCGCATCAGCAGGACTTCGCGCTCGCCGGTGATGATGAGCGCCCGGACGGCGCGGCGGTGGATCATGTCTCGGAGCAATTTCGATGCGGTGCCTTGGGATCAGCGCGGATATCACGCGTCGGCCGATCGTGCCGCACCGCCGATGGTTAATCGCGTCTTAACCTCGCCCTATCTATGGTGACTTGATCGGTTTACGGTCGGCGCCCCTACCCTCCGACCGCAGTGAAAGTGCTGGCATTTCAATCATGGCAATGACCGCCTCATCCGGCTTGGCGCAGGGCGCCGGCGATGTCGCATCCGCCGGCCAGGCCGAGCGTTCCCCTTTCCTGCGCACGACCGAGCTGCTGGCGCCGTATCAGCCCGCCAAGCCCTTGATTACGCTGTCATTAGGCGAGCCGCAGCACCCGGTGCCCGATTTCGTCGGACCGGTGCTGGCAAAGCATACCGCCGAGTTCGGCCGCTACCCGATCGCCAAGGGCATCGAACCGTTCCGCCGCGCCGTCGCGATATGGCTGGGAAGCCGGTTCCAGTTGCCGCGACCGGTCGATCCGGAGAGCGAGGTGATGGTGCTGAACGGCAGCCGCGAGGGGCTGTTCTTTGCCGCGATATCAGCCTCGCGCTACGTCGCGCCGCGCAAGGGCCGGCCGGCGATCCTGATGCCGAACCCGTTCTATCCGGCCTATGGCGCCGGCGCCCGCGCGGCCGGCTGCGAGCAGATCTACCTGCCGACCACGCTCGCTAACGGTTTCCTGCCCGACCTCGATTCGATCGACGAGGCGACGCTGGCGCGCACCGTCGCGTTCTTCATCGCCTCGCCCGCCAATCCGCAGGGCTCGGTCGCCTCGCGCGCCTACTTCACACGGCTGAAAGAGCTCGCCGATCGCTATGGCTTCATCATCCTGAGCGACGAGTGCTACTCGGAAATCTACACCCGCGAGGCGCCGGGCAGCGTTCTCGAATGCGCCGGTCCCGACTTCAGCAATGTCGTGGCGTTCCAGTCGCTGTCGAAACGCTCGAACCTGCCGGGCATGCGGGTCGGCTTCGCCGCGGGCGACAGGAAGTTTCTGGCCGCATTCCACGAGCTGCGCAATGTCGCCGCACCGCAGGTGCCGGTGCCGCTGCAGCATGTCGCGGTCGCCGCCTATAGCGACGAGGCGCATGTCGAGGAGAACCGCAGGCTCTATCGCATCAAGTTCGATTTCGCCGACCAGATCCTCGGCAACCGCTACGGCTACAAGCGTCCCGCCGGCGGCTTCTGCGTCTGGCTCGACGTCTCCGAGCGCGGCGGCGACGAGGCTGCGGCGGTCAGGCTCTATCGCGACGCCGGCGTGCGCGTGATTCCCGGCAGCTATCTGGCGCGCCAGCAGACCGACGGTTCCAATCCGGGCGCGGGCTATATCCGCCTTGCGCTCGTCTCCGACAGTGAATCGACGGCCGAGGCGATGCATCGCCTGGTCGAAACCCTGGGTTAATCGCGAAGCGCGAAGATTGAGTATGCCAGCGATCGAACGTGTCATCCCCCTGGTCGGCCATCTGCCGCTCTCGCTCCGCGAGGCGCTGGCGCGACGGCTGCGCGAACTCACCGGGCTCGGCCTGATCGCGCTGTCCGGCGCCATCACGGCGGCGCTGATGACCTGGTCGGTGCAGGATCCGTCGCTGAGCCACGCCACCTCGCGCGCGATCCGCAACGTGCTCGGCTATCCCGGCGCGATCGGCGCCGACCTCCTGATGCAGATTCTCGGTCTCGGCGCGATCATGCTGCTGCTGCCGGTCGCGGTGTGGGGCTGGCGGATGCTGACGCATCGCCCGTTCGACCGCGAGGCGCTGCGGCTCGGCTGCTGGATCCTGTGCACGGTGATCGCGGCGGGCTTCGCCAGCTGCTGGCCGCACAACACCGCATGGCCGCTGCCGACCGGGCTCGGCGGCGTGGTCGGCGACGCGCTGCTGCGTGCGCCGGCCGTCGTGTTCGGCCCGCCCGGCTTCATCTATCGCGTCGTGCTCGGCCTGATCCTGTTCGTCGCGATGGCGGCAAGCTTCCTGTTCGCCTGCGGCTGGGGTGCCAAGGAGCAGGACGACGAGCTGACGCCGATCTCCGACGACGACGAGCCGTTCGTCGAGGAAGAAGACAACGACCGCAGCTCGGTCTCGCTGGGCTGGCTGTTCCATGCGCTGATGAGCGCCAAAGCGCGGCTCGGCTGGCTGCTGACCACCGCCTACAAATCGCTGGTCTCGAGCGGAGCCCAGAGCCGCAGCGCTGCGTTCGAGCGCCAAGAGCCGAATATCGGCGGCGGCCGCTCGGCGCCCTCGATCGCGCCCGCGCATGAAGACCATGATGAGGACGAGGCTGAAGCTTTCGACGACGATGAGGAAGAGGAGGACGAGGAGGACGAAGCTCCCGCCGCCCGCGCCCCGCGCAAGAAGGCCGAGCCGAAGCCGAAGAAGAAGAATTCCGACAAGTTCGAGCTGCCCTCGGTCTCCGTGCTCAGTGCGCCGAAGGCCAGCGATCGACAGCCGCTGAGCAAGGCCGAGCTCGAAGCCAATTCGCGCTCGCTCGAGGGCGTGCTGCAGGACTTCGGCGTGCGCGGCGAGATCGTCAAGGCCAATCCCGGCCCGGTGGTCACGCTGTACGAGCTCGAGCCGGCGCCCGGCATCAAGTCGTCGCGCGTGATCGGGTTGTCCGACGACATCGCGCGCTCGATGAGCGCGCTGTCGGCCCGCGTCGCGGTCGTCGCCGGCCGTAACGCGATCGGCATCGAGCTGCCCAACGCGCATCGCGAGAAGGTCTATCTGCGCGAGCTTCTGGTCGCCAAGGAAAGCGTCGATTCGGTTGCGAAGCTGCCGCTGTGCCTCGGCAAGACGATCGGCGGCGACCCCGTCATCATCGATCTGGCGCGCACGCCGCATATGCTGATCGCCGGCACCACCGGCTCCGGTAAATCGGTCGCGATCAACACCATGATCCTGAGCCTGGTCTACCGGCTGCGGCCGGATCAATGCCGCCTGATCATGGTGGATCCGAAGATGCTCGAACTCTCCGTCTATGACGGCATCCCGCATCTGTTGACGCCCGTCGTCACCGATCCGAAGAAGGCGGTGGTGGCGCTGAAATGGGCCGTGCGCGAGATGGAAGAGCGCTACAAGCGGATGGCCAAGCTCGGCGTGCGCAACATCGACGGCTACAATGCGCGCCTGGTCGAAGCCAAGGCCAAGGGCGAAGAGCTGACGCGCACCGTCCACACCGGCTTCGACAAAGAGAGCGGCAAGGCGATCTACGAGGAAGAGAAGCTCGACCTCGAGCCGCTGCCCTACATCGTCATCATCGTCGACGAGATGGCCGACCTGATGATGGTCGCCGGCAAGGATATCGAAGGCGCGGTGCAGCGCCTCGCGCAGATGGCGCGCGCCGCCGGCCTGCATGTCATCCTCGCCACGCAGCGTCCGTCGGTCGACGTCATCACCGGCACGATCAAGGCGAACTTCCCGACCCGGATCGCCTTCCAGGTGACGTCGAAGATCGACAGCCGCACCATCCTTGGCGAGATGGGCGCCGAGCAGCTGCTCGGCCAGGGCGACATGCTCTACATGGCGGGCGGCGGCCGCATCAGCCGCGTGCACGGACCGTTCGCCTCGGACGAGGAAGTCGAGAAGGTCGTGCGTCACCTCAAGACGCAAGGCGCACCGGAATATCTCGAAGCCGTCACCGCGGAAGAGCCGACCGACGAGGACGGTGCCGTGTTCGATGCCACCGGCATGGGCGGCGACGGCGGCGGCGATCTGTTCACGCAGGCGGTTGCGATCGTCAAGCGCGACCGCAAGGCGTCGACCTCCTACATTCAGCGCCGGCTGCAGATCGGCTATAACCGCGCGGCCTCGCTGATGGAGCGGATGGAACTTGAGGGCATCGTCGGTCCGGCGAATCACGCCGGAAAGCGCGAAATCCTGGTCGGGGAGGAAGAAGGCCAGTTCTGATCGGGGACGATCATCACGGAAAAACCATATCTCCCTCGGAAGAGGCGGGATAAAATCCGGCGCAGCGGGACGAGCGTCGAACAGAGACCTGACATATCTGATGGCAAAACACCTCATTGACCGCGGCACGCGCACCGCGCTGGCTCTTCTCGTCACCGCCGCGATCGCCGGCGCTGCGACTGCGCAGAATGCGCCGCCCCCGAAGCCCGCGCCCAACGCCGGATCCAAGGCTGCGCCAAAGAAGGACGCCGGCGCGCAGACCAATGCGGACAAGGGTCCGACGACGACGGGCGCCACCCAGGCACCGCCGAACCCGGTGATTCCCGATCCGCGCCGCAACGTGCCCGCCAACATCTTCCAGACCTTCGACGCCAACCAGAAGGCGCAGGCCGCCAAGGTCTCGGCCTATCTCTCGTCGCTGCAAACGCTGGTCGGAAATTTCGTCCAGGTCGGCCCCGACGGCACCAAGACCAAGGGCGATTTCTACATCCAGAAGCCCGGCAAGCTGCGCTTCGAATATGACGATCCGAGCCCGATCGAGGTAATCGCGGACGGCTCCTCGGTCGCGGTGCGCGACCGCAGGCTCGCCACCCAGGACGTCTATCCGCTGTCGCAGACCCCGCTGCGCTATCTGCTGTCGGACCGCATCGACCTGATGAAGGACACCAACGTCATCAGCGTCACCGCCGACGACGTGTTCGTCAGCATCACGATCGAGGAAAAGCAGGCGCTGGTCGGCACCAGCCGCTTCCTGCTGATGATCGGCGCCAAGGACGGCAAGCTCAAGCAGTGGACCGTTACCGACCCGCAGGGCTACGACACGACAGTTGCGGTCTACAATCTCGACGCGACGCAGAAGCCCGATCCGGCGCTGTTCAAGATCGACTTCACGACCTATCCCGGCACCTCGCCGGGCTGACCGCCTTTCCTTCTCCCTCGCCCCGCTCTTGCGGGGTCGAGACGAGCGAAGCTCGCTCTTGGAGGGTTGGGTGAGGGGCTGCCTCCACGAATCCGAAAGACGCGAGTACGCGGTGAGTCCCTTCACCCGGATCACATTGCGCTTCGCTCCATGCGATCCGACCTCTCCCCGCAAGCGGGGCGAGGTGGGAGCCTCCCTGTGGACAATTGAAATCCGCACCGAGAACCGTGCTAAGACGCACCTCTCATGCGGTTCTCCGTCACCACCTGGAACATCAACTCGGTGCGCCTGCGCATCGACACCGTCGCCAAGTTCATCAAGAGCGCGCGGCCGGATGTGCTGTGCCTGCAAGAGACCAAATGCATCGACGATGCGTTTCCGCTCAAGCGCTTCAAGCGGCTCGGCTATGAGCACGTCGCGCTGAACGGACAGAAGGGCTATCACGGCGTCGCCATCGTCTCGCGCCTGCCGTTCGAGACGACCGACATCAGGACGTTCTGCGACAAGATCGATTCACGACACATCTCGGTGTCCTTCGGCGAGAAGGCGCAGCTGTCAAAGCCGCTGGTGCTGCATAATTTCTACGTGCCGGCCGGCGGCGACATTCCCGATCCCGCGCTCAATCCGAAATTCGAGCACAAGCTGCAATTCCTCGACGAGATGAAGGCCTGCGAGCCGCTGCATCCGCGCGGCGACGACCGCCACATCCTGGTCGGCGACCTCAACGTCGCGCCGCATGAGAACGACGTGTGGTCGCACAAGCAGCTGCTCAAGGTGGTCTCGCACACGCCGGTCGAAACCGAGAAGCTGCTCGCCGCGCAGGCGCATGGCGAATGGTTCGACATCGCGCGCGAGCGGATCCCGATGTCGGAAAAGGTCTACACCTGGTGGAGCTACCGCGCGGCGGACTGGACCGTCGGCGATCGCGGCCGACGGCTCGATCACATCTGGGTCTCGCGCGCGCTGAAGGATCAGGTCAGCGATTTCAAGATCACCCGCGACGCCCGCAGCTGGGAGCGCCCGTCGGACCACGTGCCGGTGACGGCGGTGATGGAGGTTTAAGGGCGCCGCCGACCCTCGACCCGTCATCCTGAGGAGCGCGGAACGCGCGTCTCGAAGGGTGCACGGCCCGGCTGGTGGCCGTCGACCCTTCGAGGCTCGCCCAGCGGCGCAATTGCGCCGCAAGGCTCGCACCTCAGGTGACGGTTTAATGAACTTGCGGAATGACGCGCGGAAAGATCACGTACTCAGCTTCCCGCCCGCCATCAGGATATCGCTTGCGAGCTGGCTGGTGCGCAGCGCGAGCTCGTCGCGCAGCCGAAGGGCCGCGGCGGGATCGCTTTCCAGCACGCGCTGGAACAGGCTACGCGCGACTCGGATCACCGAGCCGCGCTCCAGCGCGGTGGCGGTCGATGGCCGCTTCATCGCGACGATCAATGCGAGCTCGCCGATCAGCGCGCCGGGACCGGCGATGATCTCGGCGCCGCCTTCCTCGACGCGGAAGGTGCCGCGCTGCACGACATAGCCGGCATCCGCAGCGTCGCCGGCCCTGAACAGCACGTCGCCTGCGTTGAAATCACGTTGCTCGGAGCCGATCGCCAGCATGCGCAACGAGCTCTCGCCCAACAGACGCATTGTCGGGACGCGCTCGAGCAGGGCTACGTCATCATCGATCGACATTCAGGTCCGGTAACCGCGGTGCGCCTCGATTTCACGAATCGTTGAGCGCAAAGCGTATCACGGCACCAGCTTGTAGCCACCGGCTTCCGTCACCAGGATTTCCGGGTTGGCGGCGTCCTTCTCGATCTTCTGGCGGAGGCGGTAGATGTGGGTTTCCAGCGTGTGGGTGGTGACACCGGAATTGTAGCCCCAGACTTCCTGGAGCAGGGTCTCGCGCGACACCGGCATCTGGCCGGCGCGGTAGAGGAAGCGGAGGATCGCGGTTTCCTTCTCGGTCAGCCGCACCTTCCTGGCATTGGCGCCGGTCAGCATCTTCGAGCCGGGCCGGAACGAGTACGGACCGACCGAGAACACCGCGTCCTCGCTGGCCTCGTGCTGGCGGAGCTGCGCCCGGATCCGGGCCAGCAGCACCGCGAAGCGGAATGGCTTCGCCACATAGTCGTTAGCGCCGGATTCGAGCCCCAGGATCGTATCGGAATCGGTGTCGTGGCCGGTCAGCATGATGATCGGAGCCTTGAAGCCGCCCTTGCGGAGCGAGCGGACCACTTCGCGGCCATCGGTGTCGGGCAGGCCGACGTCCATCAGGACCAGATCGGGGGAATTGGCTTTGGCGGCAGTGGCGCCCTTGGCGCCGGTGTCGACTGCGGAGGCTTCGAATTCCTCGTGCAGCGACAGCTGCTCGACCAGCGTATCGCGCAGATCGGTATCGTCATCCACGATCAAGATCTTGCGGGCATTGGCCATAGGTACAATCCTTCGGGGGCGGGCGGTCAGAAGCAGAGGACGCTTATGGCCGTAACATCGGCTAGATATGTGTTCAGGTAGGCGATTGTTACCGATTCACAAGGCAACGCAGTCTACCTCAAATCCGGCGGGGCAGGACGTGAATGTCCTGTAATGCCGGGAGATAGGATGTTCTGAACCTCCAAGGCAAGCTCAGTTTGGAACGATTCTTAGGGGAAGGTCAGCTATTTCAATCACTTATATGACAGCCAAACGTGATCGCCCGCTCTCCATCATCGAGGTCCGAGCAGCCGCCGGCGACCCGCGCCGGGGCTGGCTGTCGGCTGACGGCTGGACCGTGCCGGTGGCGCTCGGGCGCGGCGGAATCCTCGCCAACAAGCGCGAGGGCGACGGCGGCACGCCGCGCGGCGTCTTCCATCCGCGCCAGCTCTGGTGGCGCGCCGACCGGCACCAGCGTCCGACGACTTTCCTGCCGACCCGGCCGATCCACCGCGAGGACGCCTGGTGCGAGGACCCCGCCGACCGTCACTACAACCAGCCGATCCGGCTCGATCGGGCGCAGGGCGGCGACCGCCTGACTCGCGAGGACCATCTCTACGACTTCATTATCGAGATCGATCACAACGCTGCACCGCGCGTCGCCGGCCGCGGCAGCGCGGTGTTCCTGCATCTGGCGCGGCCGAATTTCTCGCCGACCGCGGGCTGCGTCTCGATGACGAAGACCTCGATGCTGCGGCTGTTGCGGCGGATGTCGCCGCAGACCCGGATCGTTATTGGGTAGGGTAGTGGAATAGCTCAGCATCGGTTTTCCCACGCGACAGACGCGACGCGTTTGTGCTGAGATCGTGCACAACAGAAAATAATTCCCGCGGGGAGCGAAACAGCATGCTCGACAACAACAAGATCGCCGCCGCCTCGAAGGTCCTGCACGATCACTGGCACGCCGGCACCAAGCTCGCAGCGCTCGATGTCGCCATTCGGCCGCGCGATCGCGCCGAGGGCTATGCGGTGCAGGCCGAACTGGAAAAGACGTCGCGCAAAAAACTGTTCGGCTGGAAGATCGCGGCGACCAGCGCGGCCGGCCAGAAGCACATCAATGTCGCCGGACCGCTCGCCGGGCGCATCCTTGCCGAGACGGTGATACCGGATGGCGGCACCGCGTCGATGCAGGGCAACGAGATGCGCGTCGGCGAGCCGGAATACGCCTTCCGCATGGCGCGCGATCTCGCGCCGCGCACGACGCCGTACAGCATGCAGGAGGTGCTGGAGGCCGTCGGCACGCTGCATCCGGCGATCGAGATTCCGGATTCGCGTTTCGCCGATTTCGTCGCCGCCGGCGAAGCGCAGCTGATCGCCGACAATGCCTGCGCGCATCTGTTCGTGCTCGGACCCCCAACCTCAGCCGACTGGCGCGCGATCGACCTGGTCGAGGACCGCCCGGTCATCACGCTGCGCGGCGAGCGCTATATCGGCCACGGCAAGAACGTGCTCGGTGATCCCTGCGCAGCGCTCGCCTGGTGCGCCAACGAGCTGCGCGCGCTCGGGCTGACCTTGCGGGCAGAGGAAGTCGTCACCACAGGCACCTGCCATCCCCCGCTGCCGATCACCGCCGGCGATAAATTCGCCGCCGATTTTGGCGCGATCGGAAAAGTGTCGGTGCGGTTCGTGTAGGCGCCGCGCACGCGCCACACACACCGCTGTTCTCCCTGCTTTCGAAAGCAGGGGACGACAGTCAGTTATGCGGCACCGTCCGCGTCCCGAAGATCGCCGAGCCCACCCGCACGTGGGTCGCCCCCATCTGGATCGCCACCGCGAAATCCGCGCTCATGCCCATCGAGAGATTCGTCAGCCCGTTGCGCGCGGCGATCTTGGCGCAGAGCGCAAAGTGCGGCGCCGGCGCCTGGTCGACCGGCGGGATGCACATCAGTCCTGATATCTGCAGGCCGTAGGTGTCACGGCATGCCGCGATGAAGGTATCCGCGTCCTGCGGTGCGACGCCGGCCTTCTGCGGCTCCTCGCCGGTATTGATCTGGACGAACAGTTCCGGGTGCTTGCCTTGATTTTTGATTTCCTTGGCTAACGCTTCGCAAATGCTGGCGCGATCGACCGAATGGATCGCATCGAACAGCGCGACGGCCTCCTTGGCCTTGTTCGACTGCAACGGTCCGATCAGATGCAGCTGCAATCCCGGATGAGCCTGGGTTAGCGCCGGCCACTTGCCCTTGGCCTCCTGCACGCGATTTTCGCCAAATACGCGCTGTCCGGCGCCGATAATCGGCAAAATTGCGTCGGCCGCGAACGTCTTCGACACCGCGATCAAGGTCACCGACGTGCGGTCGCGCCGCGCTTCCTTGCAGGCATGGACGATCTCGCGTTCGACGGCGGCGAGGCCATGTGGTGAATCGGCCGGTAACGGCGTGGTCGGGCTTTGCGTCATGCTTGTGCCGTTCTCTGACAGGTGCGGGGGGTTGGCTCGAATTTTACCAAATTCGGGAAAGGCTTTTTGAAGCCCTGCATTCTAACTTGCGCACGGGCAAGGGAATAGAATGTCGGGCGTTACTTTCAACCGCAACCGGGTCAGGCTCAAGAAGGTTCTGGGAATTCGTGCCCGGCTGGCCTTGCTTGCGCTGATGCTGGTCGCGCCCCTGATGCTGGACCGCGTCCGCACGCTGGAGGATTCCCGCAGCAAGCAGATCGCGCAGGCCGCGGCCGGCTATGCCAGCCTCACCGCGCATGCCGCGGAAACCCAGCGCGAGGTGGTCTCCTCGGTCGAGACCATGCTGAAGTCCGCAGCCTACATCCGCGCTTCCGGCGGCATCGCGCAGAGCTGCGAGGTGCTGCGCGCCAGCCTGCCGACGGTGCTGCCCTGGATCCGCAGCATCATGTTCGTCTCCAGGGACGGGCTGGTGCAGTGCTCGACCCTCAACGTCCAGGTCGGCCTCAATGTCGGCGACCGCGAATATTTCAAGAAGGCGCAGGACAACCGCGACTTCGTGTTCAGCGACTATCTGCGCGGCAGGACCAATGGCCGCCCGATGATGATGGCCGCGTATCCGGTGGCCGCGATCAATCCGGAGCAGGATGCCGTCGTGGTCGCCGGCATCAATATCGACTGGCTGTCGCAGATCATGGCCAATCTCGGCGGCCAGCCCGGCATGTCGGCCGTGCTGGTCGACTCTACCGGCGTCGTGATCGCCGCGCCCGCCGATCATGCGAGCCTGATCGGCCGCTCGCTCGACACCATCCCGCTGATGGCAGCGATCGCCGAGAAGGCGCTGAGCTATGACGAGCCGTCCGGCTCGGTGTCGTTCACCGCGTCCGACGGCGCACAGCGCACGCTGAGCTTCGCGCGCATCGCCGGCACGCAGTCCCGGCTGATCGTGAGCATGGACGAGGCCAAGGTGACGGCGGCGATCAACCGCGAGATCCGCACCGCCTATCTGCAGCTTGGATTTGTCTGCCTTTTCGTCTTGTTGGGCGCCCTGGTCGGCGCCGAGCGGCTCGTCATCCATCCGATCGAGCTGATGACCGGCATGGCGCGGCGGTTCGGCGAGGGCGACTGGTCGGCGCGCGTCGCCAAGCACAAGCTGCCGGCGGAATTCGTGCCGCTGGCGCGTGCCTTCAACGCGATGGCGGCGCAGCTCAGCCAGCGCGAGCGCGAGCTGGTCGCCTCCAACGATCGTCTCACCGTGATGGCCTCGATCGATGCGCTGTCCGGCCTTGCCAATCGCCGCGGCTTCCAGAGCCGGCTCGACTTCGAGTGGATGCGGGCGCAGCAATATGAATGCGAGCTGTCGCTGATGATGATCGATGTCGATCACTTCAAGCTCTACAACGACACCTACGGCCATCCCGAAGGCGATGCCTGCCTGACCCGAATCGGCGAAGTGCTGTCGGGGATCGCCGCCGACACCATGGGCTTCGCCGGCCGCTATGGCGGCGAGGAATTCTGCCTCTTGCTGCCGAACACCGACGCCGCGCATGCGCTCGCGATCGGCGAGACCGTGCGCACCGCCGTGCTCGGCCTCGCCGTGCCGCACGCGTCCTCGAGCCACTGCGTCGTCACCGTCAGCGTCGGCGTCGCGACGACCAGACCGAACGAGACCCAGCGCCCCGGCGACCTGATCGAAGCTGCGGATGCCGCCCTCTACGCCGCCAAGCGCCGCGGCAGGAACGCCGTGATCGAGCACGGCTTCCTGCAGACGCTGGACGAAGCCGGGATGGCGCTGGCGAGTTGAGATCGTGCGTGATCGAGCCGCGCCATGAGCGCGGAACCATGACCATCGGCGACGCCGCATATTCAGCGTCGTCCTGGCGAAGGTCAGGACCGATTACCCCCACCGTTTATTATTGCGCGAAGCTGGGGCCACGATCCCTTCCTCGAAAAAGCTCTGTGGTCCAGGCCTTCGCCAGGACGTCGAGGAGGCTGCAGACGGCGCCCCTGCGACAGCGGCAGGGCGGCTGCGCGAGGGGATGGGACGTTTGGAGGCCCCAAGCCGTTGACCGCGCAGGCGCTTTTGTGGCCTAGTCCGCCGTCCCCGGACGGGACCCGAAAACCACCCAAAGCCACCCAAAATCCTTGCGATTTCATGACCGCCGAACGCTACAACGCCCGTGAATCCGAGCCCCGCTGGCAGCGCCTGTGGGACGAAAAGGCGATCTTCGCCTCCAAGAACGACGATCCGCGGCCGAAATACTACGTGCTCGAGATGTTCCCCTATCCGTCGGGGCGCATCCATATCGGCCATGTCCGCAACTACACGCTCGGCGACGTGCTGGCCCGCTTCATGCGCGCCAGGGGCTACAACGTGCTGCACCCGATGGGCTGGGACGCGTTCGGCCTGCCGGCGGAGAATGCCGCGATCGAGCGCAAGGTGGCGCCGAAGGCCTGGACCTACGACAACATCGCCGCGATGAAGAAACAGCTGCGGTCGATCGGGCTGTCGCTCGACTGGTCGCGCGAGTTCGCGACCTGCGACCCCGGCTACTACAAGCATCAGCAGAAGATGTTTTTGGACATGCTGCGCGCCGGCCTCGCCGAGCGCGAGAAGCGCAAGCTGAACTGGGATCCGGTCGACATGACCGTGCTCGCCAACGAGCAGGTGATCGACGGCCGTGGCTGGCGCTCGGGCGCCGTCGTCGAGCAGCGCGAGATGAGCCAGTGGGTCTTCAAGATCACGAAGTACTCGCAGGAGCTCCTGGAAGCGCTGGATGGTCTCGACCGCTGGCCCGACAAGGTGCGGCTGATGCAGCGCAACTGGATCGGCCGCTCCGAGGGCCTGTTGATCCGCTTTGCACTGGATGCGGCGACCACGCCGGCCGGCGAGAGCGAGCTGAAGATCTTCACCACGCGGCCGGACACGCTGTTCGGCGCCAAGTTCATGGCGATCTCGGCGGATCATCCGCTGGCGGTAGCGGCTGCCGCGAAGAACCCGAAGCTCGCGGAGTTCATCGCCGACATCAAGAAGATCGGCACCGCGCAGTCGATCATCGACACCGCAGAAAAGCAGGGTTTCGACACCGGCATCAAGGCGGTGCATCCGTTCGATCCGAGCTGGAAGCTGCCGGTCTATGTCGCGAACTTCGTGCTGATGGAATACGGCACCGGCGCGATCTTCGGCTGCCCGGCGCACGACCAGCGCGACCTCGACTTCGTCAACAAGTACAATCTCGGCAATGTGCCGGTGGTCTGCCCCGAGGGCCAGGACCCGAAGACGTTCGTCATCACCGACGTCGCCTATGACGGCGACGGCCGCATGATCAATTCGCGCTTCCTCGACGGCATGACGATCGAAGCGGCCAAGGAAGAGGTCGCCAAGCGGCTGGAAAGCGAAGTCCGCGGTAATGCGCCGGTCGGCGAGCGGCAGGTGAATTTCCGCCTGCGCGACTGGGGCATTTCGCGCCAGCGCTACTGGGGCTGCCCGATCCCGGTGATCCACTGCCCGAAATGCGACGTGGTGCCGGTGCCCGACGACCAGCTGCCGGTGACGCTGCCGGAGGATGTCAGCTTCGACAAGCCGGGCAACGCGCTCGACCATCACCCGACCTGGAAGCACGTCAGCTGCCCGAAGTGCGGGGCCAAGGCCGTGCGCGAGACCGACACGATGGACACCTTCGTGGACTCGTCCTGGTATTTCGCGCGCTTCACCGACCCGTGGAACGAGACCGCGCCGACCACGCCTGCGGTCGCCAACCGGATGATGCCGGTCGATCAGTATATCGGCGGCGTCGAGCACGCGATTCTGCATCTGCTCTACAGCCGCTTCTTCACCCGCGCGATGAAGGCCACCGGCCACGTCGACATGAGCGAGCCGTTCGCCGGCATGTTCACCCAGGGCATGGTGGTGCACGAGACCTACCAGAAGGCCGACGGCAGCTGGGTCACGCCGGCCGAGGTGAAGATCGAGGTTGGCGGCAACGGCCGCCGCGCGGTGCTGATGGCGACCGGCGAGGACGTCGCGATCGGCCCGATCGAGAAGATGTCGAAGTCGAAGAAGAACACCGTCGACCCCGACGACATCATCGCGAGCTACGGCGCCGACGTCGCGCGCTGGTTCATGCTGTCGGACTCGCCGCCGGACCGCGACGTGATCTGGAGCGACGAGCGCGTGCAGGGTGCCTCACGCTTCGTGCAGCGGCTGTGGCGGCTGGTGAACGAATCGGCCGAAATCGCCAGGACGGCGCCGGCGGCCCGGCCAGCCACGTTCGGGCCCGAGGCGCTGGCGCTGCGCAAGGCGGCCCATGGCGCGCTCGACAAGGTGTCGTCCGGCATCGAGCGGCTGCATTTCAACGTGTGTCTCGCGCATATCCGCGAGTTCGCCAATGCGCTGTCCGAGGTGCTGGCGAAAGGCGACAAGCCGGCACCGGACCTAGCTCCAGATGTTTCTTGGGCCGTCAAGGAGGCGGCGACCATCCTGGTGCAGCTGTTTTCGCCGATGATGCCGCATCTGGCCGAGGAGTGCTGGGTGGTTCTGGGCCAGACCGGGCTGGTTTCCGAGGCCGATTGGCCGCAAATCGAGCGCGATTTGCTGGTCGAAGACAGCGTGACCCTGGTCGTCCAGGTCAACGGTAAAAAACGAGGTGATGTTACCGTGCCACGGGCGGCCCAAAATGCGGATATAGAGGCTGCCGTTTTGGCGCTCGATGCGGTAAAAGCCGCCTTGGGCGGCAATCCCGTCCGCAAGGTGATCGTGGTGCCCATGAGGATCGTCAATGTTGTCGGCTAGGATCAGGATCGCCGCCCGGCTCGTGGCCGTGGCCTCCTTGGCCGCACTGACGGCCGGATGCTTCCAGCCGATGTATGCCGAGCGCACCCTCGACGGCCAGTCGTCCGCGCTGCGCGAAAAGCTGATGGGCGTCGAGGTTCCGCCGGTCGACAAGCCGAACGCCTCGCGCGAGGCCCGGGTCGGCGTCGAGGTCCGCAACGCCCTCGCCTTCAAGCTCTACGGCACCGCCACCGGCATGCCGCCGACGCATCGGCTGGTGCTGCGCTTCAACACCAGCCGCTCCTCGCTGATGATCGATCCGGCCACCGCGCTGCCGACCAGCGAGAACTACGCCATCGACGCCCAGTTCAACCTGATCGAGATCGCGTCGAACAAGTCTGTGATGACCGGCACCACGTTCTCGCGCGTGTCCTATGATATGCCCGGCTCGTACCAGCGCTTCGCCCGCGCCCGCGCCTTCCGCGACGCCGAGGACCGCGCCGCGCAGGAGATCGCCGACAACATCCAGACCCGCCTCGCCTCCTTCTTCTCCACCGGAACCTGAGGCGGGAGGTCATTCCGGTGCGCGCCACTGGCGCGAACCCGGGATCTGGAGATGATGGATCGAGATTCCGGGTTCGCCTCTGACGAGGCGCCCCGGAATGACAGTTTAAAGGCGAGATGGTCGCGCTTCGCGGAAAAGAGATCGACAGCTTCCTCGCCCGGCCTGACGCCGGCCGTCCGATGATCCTGCTGTACGGCCCGGACCTCGGGCTGGTGCGCGAGCGTGCCGACGCGCTGATGGCCTCCGCGGTCGACGATCCCAACGATCCATTCTCGCTGGTGCGGCTCGATGGCGACGAGCTCGCCGCCGAGCCGTCGCGGCTGGTCGACGAGGCCATGACGGTGCCGCTGTTCGGCGGCCGCCGCGCCATCCGCGTCCGCGCCGGCTCGCGCAACTTCTCGAGTGGCGTCGAGACGCTGACCGAGACCACGGCGCTCAGGGATTGCCGCATCGTGATCGAGGCCGGCGAGCTCAGGCCGGAATCGCCGCTGCGCAAGATCTGCGAGCGCGCCAAGAATGCGGTGGCGATCGGCTGTTATCCCGACACCGAGCGCGATCTCACCAAGCTGATCGAGGACGAGCTGCGCGCATCGAATCTGCGGCTCGCACAGGATGCGCGCGCGGTACTGATGTCGCTGCTCGGCGGCGACCGCATGGCTTCGCGCAACGAGCTGCGCAAGCTGGCGCTGTTCGCGCACGGCAAGGGCGAGATCACGCTCGAGGACGTCATGACCGTGGTGTCCGACGCCTCCGAGCTGAAGCTCGACCCGATCGTCGACGGCGCCTTCGCCGGCAACGCCGCGCTGGTCGAGAGCGAGTTCACCAAGGCAATGGTCGCCGGCACCTATCCCGGCGTGATCATCTCGGCCGCGCAGCGCCAGGCGGCATGGCTGCACAAATCAGCGCTCGCGATCGCGGACGGCACGCCGGCGTCAGCCGTGCTCGAAGGCGGATTCCCGCGGCTGCACTTCTCGCGCAAACCCGCGGTCGAGATCGCGCTGCGCAATTTCACGCCGCCACGGCTGGTGAACGTGATCGATCAGCTCGCCACCGCGGCACTCGACATGCGCAAGCAGGCCTCGCTCGCCGCCGTGATCGCGCAGCGCGCGCTGCTCTCGATCGCGGCGAATGCGAAGCGGCGGGGGTAAATTGAAGAAGTCATTCCGGGGCATGCGAAGCATGAACCCGGAATCCAGAGATGTTGAAAAAGAGATTCCGGGTTCGCGCTGACGCGGGCCCCGGAATGACGAAACCGCTAGCCGCCCTCCAGCCGCCGCACCACTTCGTCGAGCTGCTCGAGGTTGCGGTAGCTGATCTGGACGGTGCCGCCGGGATCGCGATGGCTGACGGTGACGGCAAGGCCGAGCGCATCGCTGACGCGCTTCTCGAGCGCCAGCGTGTCGGCATCCTTGTCGACCTTGGCCGCGCTGCCGCTGCGCGCCTTCTGCGGCTTGCGCTCCGGCACGCCCTCCTCATGCGCCAGTGCCTCGGCCTGGCGAACGTTGAGACCCTCGGCGACGATGCGCTTCGCTGCAGCGAGCGGATCCGGCACGCCGATCAGCGCGCGGGCGTGGCCGGCGGAGAGATCGCCCTTCGAGATCAGCGCCTGCACCTCAGGCGGCAGCTTGGTCAGCCGCATCATGTTGGCGACATGGCTGCGGCTCTTGCCGACGATCTTGGCGATCTCTTCCTGGCTGCGTTTGAACTCGTCGGCGAGTGCGTGATAGCCCTGCGCCTCTTCCATCGCATTGAGGTCTTCGCGCTGGACGTTCTCGATGATCATGATCTCGAGCGCGTCGGAATCAGAGACCTCGACCGGCACGATCGGCACTTCGTGCAGGCCGGCGAGTTGCGAGGCGCGCCAGCGGCGCTCGCCGGCGATGATCTCGTAGCGGTCCTGCGCGCCCTTGATCGCACGCACCACGATCGGCTGGATCACGCCGCGCTGCCTGATCGAATCGGCAAGCTCGCCGAGCTCGGTGTCGGCGAAGGTGCGCCGCGGGTTACGCGGGTTGGCCTTGAGGAATTCGATCGGCACCTTGCGCTGGTTGCGCGGCCGCTCGACATGCGCGGCCGCCTCGCCGCCGACATCTCCGATCAGGCTTGCCAGCCCGCGCCCCAGTCGCGAACGCGCTTCATCGGCCATTGTTGCGAGCTCCCTTGGATTCACACGCAGTACTCCAGACTTGAATTTCAAAAGAAACGTAGGATGGGTAGAGCGAAGCGAAACCCATCGCGGCTCGCAATGAGAGTGATGGGTTTCGCTTCGCTCTACCCATCCTACGCAACATCAATGCGTGCGCAGCTCGCGCTCGCGCTGGATCACTTCGGTGGCGAGCTTGAGATACGCATCGCTGCCGGCACATTTGAGGTCGTAGACCAGAACCGGCTTGCCGTAGGACGGCGCCTCGGAGATGCGCACGTTGCGCGGGATCATGGTGTCGTAGACCTTGTCGCCCATGAACTGGCGCACGTCGGCAACGACCTGGTTGGAGAGGTTGTTGCGCGAGTCGAACATGGTCAGCACGATGCCGTGGATCGACAGGTTCGGATTGAGCGTCGAGCGCACCTGCTCCACGGTCTGCAGCAATTGCGACAGACCTTCGAGCGCAAAGAACTCGCATTGCAGCGGCACCAGGATCGCGTCCGACGCCGCCATCGCATTCACCGTGAGCAAATTGAGCGAGGGCGGGCAGTCGATCAGCACGTAGGTGTAGTCGGCTTCCGGCGAGACATTGTTGTTCAATCCTGCGATCGCATCGCGCAGCCGGAACGCGCGGCCCGGCGTGGTGCCGAGCTCGAGCTCGAGGCCGGAGAGGTCCATGGTGGAAGCCGCGATGTGCAGCCGCGGCACCGCGGTCGCGACCACGGCATCGCGCAGCGGCGCTTCGCCGATCAGGACGTCGTAGGTCGAGCAGCTGCGGTTGCGGCGATCGATGCCGAGGCCGGTCGAGGCGTTGCCCTGCGGATCGAGATCGACGATCAGGACGCGCTCGCCAATCGCAGCGAGTGCGGTCCCAAGATTGATCGCTGTGGTGGTCTTGCCGACGCCGCCCTTCTGGTTGGCGAGCGACAGGATGCGCGGATGGCCAGGCGGCTGGGACGCCTTATCCTCTTGATAAACCTCGTCCATCACAGTCATACCAAAATACCATTTGCTCTCGCGGAGTCCCCTAGCGCCGCTCGATTGACCCGAGTTCGACGATCCAGCCCTGTCCGCCGGTCCGGCTGGAGTGTAGCTTTGGCTCAATAATCCAATATTTAGTGGCCTCGGTCAATTCGGCCTCTACATCTTGACCCTTCAAAAACAGCGCCTTGGCGCCCTTTTTGACCCACGGCTCCGCAAAGCCGATGAGTTGATGTAACGGAGCCAGCGCCCGCGTCGGATCGTAGCCATGTCGTTCTGTGAGCCAAGGAGTTGAGTGTTATAGTTGTCTTCCTAAGACCGCTTGGCCTCCGACTTAGCCCGTCACCCGTATCGCCTCGCGCAAGAATGCCGCCTTCTTGGCGATTCGCTCAACCAAATGAATCGACGCGCCCGGGGTCTCGGCCAGCGCGCAGGCCAGCACGACACCGGGGAAGCCGCCGCCGCTGCCGAGATCGACCCACGACTTCGCCGTCGGCGCCAGACTCAGGAGCTGCAGCGAATCGGAGACGTGGCGGGTCCAGAGGGTCGGCAGCGTCGATGGCGCGACGAGATTGGTCTTGGCCTGCCACGCCAGGAGGAGGGCGACGTAGCGGTCGAGCCGCGCCTCTGTTTCACGTGAAACAGGCGTCAGCGCGAGCGCCGCGGCCTTGTCCTTGGCGGAGACACTGAGTTCGGCGGATTGCGAAATTGAAGCCATTCTCTGGAATGCCGGTCGAGCTCGTCGTTGCGAGCGAAGCGAAGCAATCCGTAGTGCCGCGTGAGGAAGCGATGGATTGCTTCGTCGCTTCCGCTCCTCGCAATGACGAGGGCCGCCTGCCGTTTCACGTGAAACGTCAGGCAGAGGCCTTCGCAGTCTTCCGTCGCGCCTCGCGCCGCAGATAGGCCGCCAGGATACCCAATGCCGCCGGCGTCATGCCGTCGATCCGGCCCGCCTGCCCGACCGTCCGCGGCTGCGCCTTCTGCAGCTTGACGCGCGCTTCGTTCGAAAGACCGGGAACATCGGCATAGTCGACGTCGGTCAGAACCAGACCCTCGTCACGCCGGAACGCATCGACATCGGCGGTCTGGCGCTTCAGATAGACATCGTATTTGGCATCGATCTCGAGATGCACCGCGATCGCAGGGTCAATGGCCGACAGCTCCGGCCAGATGGCCCGGACCGCGGGCCACTCGATCTCGGGGTATGCCAGCAACTCGAAGGCCGACCGGCGGTGGCCGTCGCGATTGAGCGCGAGCCCGTGCTTGGCGGCCTCATTCGGCGTAATCGCGAGCGATTTCGCCAGCCGCTTGGCCGCCTCCAGCGCCGCCATCTTGGTCCGATGGCGCTCGGCGCGCGCCGTTCCGACGCATCCGAGCGCAATGCCCTTGTCGGTCAGGCGCTGGTCGGCATTGTCAGCACGCAGCGTCAGCCGATATTCGGCGCGCGAAGTGAACATGCGATACGGCTCGGTGATCCCGCGGGTCACGAGATCGTCGATCATCACGCCGAGATAGCCGTCGGCGCGGTCGAACACGATCGGATCTGCACTGCCGGCAGCGAGCGCGGCATTGAGTCCGGCGACAACACCCTGCCCCGCGGCCTCCTCATAGCCCGTGGTGCCATTGATCTGGCCGGCCAGGAAAAGCCCGCGCAGACGCTTGGTCTGCAGGGTCGGATCGAGCTCGCGCGGGTCGACGTGGTCGTATTCGATCGCATAGCCCGGCCGGACCATCTTGACCCGCTCAAGGCCCGGGATGCTGGCGAGGATCGCAAGCTGGACCTCTTCCGGCAGCGAGGTCGAGATGCCGTTCGGATAGACCGTGGTGTCGTCGAGCCCTTCCGGCTCCAGGAAGATCTGATGACCGTCGCGGTCGCCGAAGCGGACGATCTTGTCCTCGATCGAGGGGCAATAGCGCGGTCCGGAGCTCTTGATCTGGCCGGAATACATCGGCGAGCGATGCACATTGGCCCGGATCACCTCATGGGCCGCCGGCGTGGTCCGGGTGATGCCGCACGGGATCTGCGGGGTCGTAATCCGGTCAGTCATGACCGAAAACGGCTCCGGAGGCTCGTCTCCAGGCTGCATTTCGACCGCGGACCAGTCGATCGTGGTGCCGTCGAGGCGCGGCGGTGTCCCGGTCTTGAGCCGGCCGAGCACAAACCCTGCCCGTTCGAAGGACGCAGACAGGCCCATGGCCGGCGCCTCGCCGACCCGGCCCGCCGGCCAATTCTTCTCGCCGAGATGAATCAGACCACGCAGGAAGGTCCCGGTCGTGATGACAACCGCCCCCGCCGACAGCCGGCGGCCATCGCCCAGGCAAATGCCGGTCACGCGACCATCGACGACGACCAGTTCATCCGCCTCGCCTTCGATGATGCTGAGGTTCGCGGTCTCGGTGATCGCCGCCTGCATCGCCGCAGCGTAGAGCTTGCGGTCAGCCTGGGCCCGGGGGCCACGAACCGCTGGACCCTTCCGGCGATTCAGCATGCGAAACTGGATGCCGCCGGCGTCGGCCACCCGGCCCATCAGACCGTCCAGCGCGTCGACTTCGCGGACCAGATGGCCCTTGCCGAGCCCGCCGATGGCGGGATTGCACGACATCGCGCCGATGGTCGCGAAACGATGGGTCACCAAGGCGGTCTTTGCGCCCATCCGGGCAGAAGCGCTCGCGGCCTCGCAGCCGGCATGGCCGCCGCCGATGACGATGACGTCAAATGAGTCTGCCCTGGAAGTCATGCCGGGACTTCTATCGTGGAGTCACGAAAGCCGAAAGAACGAAGTTGGGATCGCCGCTCTGAGACCGAAGCCCGAGGCAAATATGGACTGCTTCGCCTCGCTCGCAATGACAGGCGGAACCGTTTCACGTGAAACAGTGCGGCTGTCTGACCGGCAATTGTTTCACGTGAAACAGGCCGAGGGCTCCTTAACCGGATCGAAACCACGTTTCACGTGAAACAGATGGGCGACCGCTACTTCCCGACGCAGAACTCGCGGAAGATAACATCAAGGATGTCTTCAACATCCACCCGGCCGAGCAGACGACCGAGTGAGAAAGCGGCCCGCCGGAGTTCCTCCGCCGCCAGTTCTTCGCCCTGCCCGACCACGTCGATGCTGCGCTGAAGGGATTCGACCGTCTCCTGCAACAATCCGCGCTGCCGCGTCCGACTGATCAAGCCGCCTTCGCTGGTTCCAAAATAGTCCTGAGCGAACCCGACCAGCGCGGCGATCAGCTCTGACAACCCATCACCACGAGCAGCCGAGATCCTGAATTCGGGGTAACTGCCGCCCTCACCCGCCGCGGTCCTGACCAGGTCGATCTTGTTCCGCACCAGCCAGGTCGGCGTCGCTCCGCCATGTCCCGCCTTTGCATCGCCGCTGTCGGCCAGCCACAGCACGAGGTCCGCCTCCGCGGCGCGGGCGCGGGCGCGGCGGACGCCCTCCTGCTCCACCGGGTCGTCGGTCTCGCGAATGCCGGCGGTGTCGATGACCGTCACCGGATAGCCGTCGAGGTCGAGCTGCACCTCGATCACATCGCGGGTTGTTCCGGCATGCGGCGAGACGATCGCGACCTCGCGCTTGGCAAGCTGATTGATCAGGGTCGATTTGCCGACATTCGGCGGACCCGCAATCGCGACCACGAGGCCGTCGCGCAGCCGTTCACCTTGCCCCTGCCCTGCAAGGACTTGCTTGATCTCATCATGCAGCGCGCGAATCCGCTCGAGCGCCGGCGCGATCAGCTCGGCCGGCACATCGCCTTCATCAGAGAAATCGATGCCGGCCTCAATCAGCGCCGACGCCGCGATGATCCGCTCGCGCCAGTCGCGCGCGCGGTCGCCGAGCAACCCCTTCAACTGGCGGAGCGCCTGGCGCCTTTGACGGTCGGTGTCGGCGTGGATCAGGTCGTCGAGGCCCTCGGCCTCGGTCAGGTCGAGCTTGCCGCTCTCGAAGGCCCGCCGGGTGAACTCGCCCGGCTCGGCCGGCCGCACATTGTCGAATGCCGCGATCGCATCGAACATCGCCGCCAACACCGCGCGTCCGCCATGGACATGAAATTCGGCGACGTCTTCGCCGGTGGCACTGGCCGGGCCTGGAAACCACAGCACGACCGCGTCATCGATCGGTTGATGGTTCGAATCGCGGAGCAGCGCGCGGGTCGCCAGCCGCGGCACCGGCGTCTTGCCCGCCAGTCCTGCAATGACCGACTCGGCCATTGGGCCAGACAACCTGACGATGGCGATCGCACTCGGCGGCCGCCCCGAGGATAACGCGAAAATAGTCTGGTCGCGTGGATGCATCGCCTATTTCTTCCAGCAAATCGGCAAAGGCAATGCCGCTTCGATTTCGCACGCCTTCCCGCAGAATGTTGCAGCGCAGCATCATCTGGTTTCACTGCAAACAGCCGCGCAGCAATTTTGCTGCGGGTGTCGTCAGCTAGCTCACAGAGCTACGATATAAATATAAATAAATTCAGATAGTTAAATGAAAAGTTAGTGGGGGGAGCCGCTCCCTTTATGCTGCACTTCGCTGCAGCAAATCCGCAGCATGAAAAAAGGCGCCCCGTTTGTGCGGAGCGCCTGTTCTTTTCGGCCGTGGCCTCAGGTGTTCATGGAATCGAAGAATTCCGAGTTACTCTTCGTATTGCGGAGCTTGTCGAGCAGGAAGTCGATGGCGTCCATGGTGCCCATCGGATTGAGGATGCGGCGCAGGACGTACATCTTCTTCAACACCTGCGGATCAGTGATCAGCTCCTCCTTGCGGGTGCCGGAACGGGCAATATCGATCGCCGGGAAGGTCCGCTTGTCCGAAACCTTGCGGTCGAGGATCAGTTCGGAGTTACCGGTGCCCTTGAACTCTTCGAAGATGACTTCGTCCATGCGGCTGCCGGTATCGACCAGCGCGGTCGCGATGATGGTCAGCGAACCGCCCTCCTCGATGTTGCGCGCGGCACCGAAGAAGCGCTTCGGCCGCTGCAGCGCGTTGGCGTCGACACCGCCGGTCAGCACCTTGCCGGATGACGGCACGACGGTGTTGTAGGCGCGGCCGAGGCGCGTGATCGAATCGAGCAGGATCACGACGTCGCGGCCGTGCTCGACGAGGCGCTTGGCCTTCTCGATCACCATCTCGGCGACCTGGACGTGACGCACCGCAGGCTCGTCGAAGGTCGACGACACCACCTCGCCCTTCACCGAGCGCTGCATGTCCGTAACTTCTTCCGGACGCTCGTCGATCAGCAGCACAATCAGATAGCAGTCGGGATGATTGGCGGTGATGGAGTGCGCGATGTTCTGCATCAGCACCGTTTTGCCGGTGCGCGGCGGCGCCACGATCAGCGCGCGCTGGCCCTTGCCGATCGGCGCGACGATATCGATCACGCGGGCGGAAAGGTCCTTCTTGGTGGAATCCTCGAGCTCCATGCGGAAACGCTGATTGGGAAACAGCGGCGTGAGGTTGTCGAAATTGACCTTGTGCTTCGACTTTTCCGGATCTTCGAAATTGAGCGTGTTGACTTTCAGCAGCGCGAAATAGCGTTCGCCTTCCTTCGGGCTGCGAATATGGCCTTCGATCGTGTCGCCGGTGCGCAGGCCGAAACGGCGGATCTGCGACGGCGAAACGTAGATGTCGTCGGGGCCGGGCAGGTAGTTCGCGTCGGGCGAACGAAGGAAGCCGAAGCCGTCGGACAGCACCTCGACAACGCCCTCACCGATAATGTCGGTCTCGGCGATCGCGAGCTGCTTGAGAATTGCGAACATCAGCTCCTGCTTGCGCATGGTGCTGGCATTCTCGACCCCATTCTCTTCCGCAAACGAGACGAGCTCGGCCGGCGTTTTCGATTTGAGGTCCTGGAGTTTGATTTCCCGCATTGGGGTCGTCCTGTGAGGAAGTAGGTAGGGAAGGGGTGCGAGGTGGCTCTGGAAAAAGCGGACGCCAAAGGAAGGTCCGCAGGTCTCAGCCAGGAAAGTGCCGTTTGGGCTTTCAAACCTGATGCGGCGCCGGTCCGAAAAGAACCGGAACGCGACCACATCCGCCTGCGTGGGGTGGGATAAATCCTATATAGAAAATCGATTCGTCCTTCGCAAGAAGGACTGAAGCATGCGTCTTGACCATCGTGATGTCTAGAACGGCTTCACCACCACCATGATCACGATCAGGATCATCAGAACCGTCGGCACCTCATTGATAATACGATAGAATTTCTGGGTTCGTTGATTCCGGTCGGCGGCGAAATCCTTCACGCAGCGGGACAAAAAGCCGTGGATACCCGACATGGCGAGCACCAGCGCAAATTTGACGTGAAACCAGCCGGATAGGTACCAATGTCCGGCCCAGACCAGGAAAAGCCCGGCCAGCCAGGTCACGATCATCGCGGGGTTGATGATCCCCTTCAAAAGCCGCCGCTCCATGATCTTGAAGGTCTCGGACTGCCTGGAGCCGACCTCGGCCTCGCAATGATAGACGAACAGCCGCGGCAGATAGAGCATGCCGGCCATCCACGAGATCACGGCGACGATGTGCAGGGCCTTAACCCAGGCATAGATCGGCAGGGCGTTGATCCAGTCGAACATCGCAGTGATGCCTTTCGGGGAACAGTTCGGGAGGGCTCAGCGCTGCGCGCAAGGCTTCGCCGGCGAGGGACGGATACATATCCGCACACACGGCTCTCCTAAACCTAATTAATTTTAGAATCTAAGGTTTGAGTCTTAATGGCAGTGAATTTGACTCATGCAATCCGGTCCAGCGGTTGCTGCGCGCTTGTTCACATCCCTCAACATTCCGGTCGGCGGCGGCGGATATCCGGAATCTGTCGCAGGACTCAATTGGTTGTGCGCCTCTATGGCCAGCTTATGAAGAGACAAATCCACACTGCTTCACTATCATCTCCGCCATGACGTCGACTTATCCTTTTGCGACGTGCTGTGAAGAAGGGGGCGAGATATACAGGGGCCTGGCCATGGACCCGGATTCTTCTCCTCGACCTCCACAGGGATTCACAGGATAGACAGGGGCTCTGGTGCCGACGACCTCCAACTACTTCCATTTGCATCTGGTGTCGGACTCGACCGGCGAGACGTTAATCACCGTGGCGCGCGCGGTCGCCGCGCAATACGCCAATGTGACCGCGGTCGAGCATGTCTACCCCCTGGTGCGCAGCCAGAAGCAGCTCGATCGCGTGCTCGACGAGATCGAGGAATCGCCCGGCATCGTCCTGTTCACGCTGCTGGAGAAGGATCTGGTCGGCCGGCTCGAGGGCAAGTGCAAGGAGATCAACGTTCCGAGCCTGTCGATCATCGGGCCGGTGATGCAGTTGTTCGAGGCGTATCTGGGTGCCGCGACGACCGGGCGCGTCGGCGCGCAGCACGTGCTGAACGCCGAATATTTCCGCCGCATCGATGCGCTGAACTACACGATGATGCATGACGATGGTCAGCATGTCGAAGGCCTCGAGGAGGCCGATGTCGTGCTGGTCGGGGTATCCCGTACCTCGAAGACACCGACCTCGATCTATCTCGCCAACCGCGGCATCCGAACGGCGAATGTGCCGCTGGTGCCGGGCATCCCGCTGCCGCACCAGCTCGAGACCTTGAAGAAGCCGCTGGTGGTCAGCCTGCATGCGACGCCCGAGCGCCTGATCCAGGTTCGGCAGAACCGCCTGCTCACCATGGGCGACCGCGACAATGACACCTACATCGACAAGCAGTCGGTAGCCGACGAAGTCGCCTTTGCCCGGCGCCTCAGCGCGAAATTCAACTGGGCGCTGCTCGACGTCACACGGCGTTCGATCGAGGAGACCGCGGCCGCGGTGATGAAACTCTTCAACGACCGCCAGCGCGCGCGGCCGTCGGAATGATTCTCACGTCATGAGCATCTGGCGCGGCCCACAGAAGCTGATCCTCGCGTCGCAGAGCCGCGCGCGAAAGATGCTGCTTGAAAATGCCGGCCTCGATTTCGAGGCGCTGCCGGCCGACATCGATGAACGCGCGGTGCAGAAGAATTCCGGCCTTTCGGCCCCGGGCGAGATCGCATCGCTCCTGGCGCGCGAGAAGGCGTTGTTCGTCTCCAGGCAGAGGCCCGGTCAATATGTCGTCGGCGCCGACCAGACGCTGGCGCTGGGGCAACGGATGTTCAGCAAGCCCGCCGGCCGCGCGCAGGCGGCCGAGCAGCTCGGCCTGCTCGCCGGACGGACCCATGAGCTGCATTCCGCCGTCTCGGTCGCACGCGATGGAAAGGTCCTGTTCAGCGATGTGGGCGTGGCCCGCATGACGATGCGACGGCTCGCCGCCGCCGAGATCGAGAGCTATCTCGACCATGCCGGGGAGGCGGTGACGACCAGCGTCGGCGCCTACCAGCTCGAGGGCCTCGGCGTGCATCTGTTCGAGCGGATCGAAGGTGACCATTTCACCATCCTCGGCCTGCCGCTATTGTCGCTGCTGGCGTTCCTGCGTGCTGAGAAACTGCTCGCGGTGTGAGGCGTGGCGACGGGAGAGATGCTGAACCGATGTTGATAGTTGGACTGACCGGCTCGATTGGGATGGGGAAATCCACCACGGCCAAACTGTTCATGGAGGCCGGCGTGCCGGTGTACGACGCCGATGCGGCTGTGCATCAGCTCTACGAAGGCGAAGCTGCGCCGGCGATCGAGGCCGCCTTTCCCGGCACCACTGCCGGCGGCAAGGTCAATCGCGCGAAACTGTCGGCGCGCGTGGTGCACGATCCTGCTGCGATGAAGCGGCTCGAGCAGATCGTGCATCCGATGCTCGGCGCGTCGCGCCAGAAATTCTTCGCCGATGCGGAAGCCGCCGGTAACCCGATCGTCGTTGTCGACGTGCCGCTATTGTTCGAGACCGGCGGCGAGAAGCGCGTCGATGCCGTGGTTGTCGTCACCACGTCGCCGGAACTGCAGCGCGAGCGGGTGCTGGCCCGCGGCACGATGGATGCGGCCAAGCTCGACGCCATCATCGCCAAGCAGATGTCCGACGCCGAGAAGCGAAAACGCGCGGATTTCATAGTGGATACCTCGCACGGCCTAGATCCGGTGCGGGCGCGTATCCGCGACATTCTGGCCGAGGTTGTTAAGATGCCGAAGCGGCGCGCCTGATTCGCCCGCCTTTTCGGATTCATTCACGTCATGCGCGAAATCGTTCTCGATACCGAAACCACTGGCCTCGATCCGCTGCGCGGAGACCGGCTGGTGGAGATCGGCTGCGTCGAGATTTTCAACCGCATGCCGACGGGACAGACCTACCACGTCTACATCAATCCCGAGCGCGACATGCCGGCGGAGGCGTTCGCCGTGCATGGGCTGTCGACCGAGTTCCTGGCCTCCAAGCCGCTGTTCAACGAGGTGGTCGACGAGTTCCTGGCCTTCATCGGCGACACGCCGCTGGTGATCCACAACGCGTCGTTCGACATCAGCTTCATTAACGCCGAGCTCGACCGCATCAAGCGGAAGGCGATCCCGAAGGACCAGCTGGTCGATACGCTGTTGCTGGCACGGCGCAAGCATCCCGGCGTGTCGAACCGGCTCGACGATCTCTGTTCGCGCTATCAGATCGACAATTCCCGCCGCACCAAGCACGGCGCCTTGCTCGACGCCGAGCTGTTGGCCGAGGTCTATATCGACCTGATCGGCGCGCGGCAGTCGCAGCTGATCCTGGCATCGGAAACGTCGGATGCGCGTGTGGGCGGCCATAGTGGTGACACGCCGCGGCGGCAGCGCGAAACCCCGCTACTCGCGCGGGTCAGTGACGCCGATCGAGAGGCCCACAGGGCCTTCATTGCCACGCTCGGCGACAAGCCGATCTGGAACGATTACCTGCCGCCGCCAGCGCCTGCTGCAGCACCGGCGGCTTGAGCCCCTATTGCGCTCTATCCCCGTCATCCTGAGGCGCGAGCGGAGCGAGCCTCGAAGGATGCGCGGCCGCAGTCGGGCCGTCGATCCTTCGAGACGCCCGCAAGCGCGGGCTCCTCAGGATGACGGATCACACTTCCGCGCGTGTTACATTTTTTCGAGTTTAGAACTCAGCTCGGCTTGACGCCGGGAGCGGCTTGGCCGGCCGCCTGCCGCTCCATGTTCTGTCGGTAGAGACCGAGGAAATCGACGGGGTCGAGCAACAAGGGCGGGAAGCCGCCGTCGCGGACCGCGGTCGCGACGATCTCGCGTGCGAACGGGAACAGCAACCGCGGGCACTCGATCATCACCAGCGGGTGCAGGTTCTCCTTCGGCACATTCACGATCCGGAAGACGCCGGCATAGGCGAGGTCGAAGCTGAACATCACCTTGCCTGCGGTCTCGGCCTTGCCCTCGATCGAGAGGATCACCTCGTACTCGTTCTCCGACAGGTTGTTGGCGGAGACGTTAATCTGGATGTTGATCGCCGGCTGCTGTTGCTGCTGGCCGAGCGAGGCCGGCGCATTCGGGTTCTCGAACGACAGGTCCTTGGTGTACTGCGCCAGTACGTTGAGCTGGGGAGCGGGTTGTTCGACGGGGGCGCCGTTGCCATTGGTCATGAAAATGTCTCCTGGAGCAGCGCTCGATGGACAGAATGTCCGACGGCACGCGTTAAGGTGTTGAGAATGCCGATGCCGGGCGAGTGGCTATCATAGGCCCGGCTCGGTCCACAAGGACGACGAAAGGGCGGGCCGGCGGCAAATTCTCCCGGCAAAGGACAGCGCGCGCGAGCCTGCCCGATCTCTTAACAGCTTCCTAAATTATTGAAGATGCGCGATTTCCTGAAAAGGAACGGTTTCCCCCGGGGGTCAAAACGCGCTACACTACCCGTGCCAAAAAGCGCCATTGGCCGGGCATAGTTTCGTGCCTACATCTTCGGACTCTATCGGTGATGTGATCTCTGCTGTTCCCGACCGGGAACGCTTTGACGGCCGGCCCGTTGCCGGCAGAGACCAGAAAGCGAATTCGACGTGGATATTTACACCATCATCTTCCTGGCGCTGGCCGTGTTTATCTTCCTGCGCCTGCGCAGCGTTCTCGGACAGCGCACGGGAAGCGAGCGGCCGCCTTATGATCGCGCCGCGCCCAACGTCGTGCAGCGCGGTCAGGACAACAACGTCGTTCCGATCCCGGGATCGGTAATCGACCAGCCGGCCTCGGCGGCGCCCGCCGAGCCGGTCGAGCCCACGGAACGCTGGAAGGGCATCGCCGAGCCCGGCACGGCGCTGGCGCAGGGTCTCGACGCGGTGGCCGTCCAGGATTCCTCGTTCGATCCGCGGCATTTCCTCTCAGGTGCCCGCTCGGCCTATGAAATGATCGTGCTGGCGTTCGCCAATGGCGATCGCCGCGCGCTGCGCGACCTGCTGTCGACCGAGGTCTATGAAAGCTTCGAGGCCGCGATCAAGGATCGCGAGAAGCACGAGCAGAAGACCGAGACGCGGTTCGTCTCGATCGACAAGGCCGAGATCGTGAGCGCGGAGACGCGCGACCGCTCGACTCAGCTCACCGTCCGCTTCGTGTCGCAGATGATCTCGGTCACGCGCGACAAGGCCGGCACCATCGTCGACGGCAGCCCGGACAAGGTCGCCGACATCACCGATATCTGGACATTCGCCCGCGACTCGACTTCCCGCGATCCGAATTGGAAGCTGGTTGGCACTGGAAGCGCTCACTAAGCATCTCAGCTACGGGCGGCTCGCGGTGGCGTGCTGCGCGCTCGCGGTGCTGTGCTCCACCGCAGCGATTGCCGCGCGCTACAGATCAAGCCGGCACCCTCCGCCGCGACACGAGCATAGCCACCCGATCCCCTATCCCAATCTGGAAATGCCGCTGCAGGTCAGCGGCAGCCAGTACGAGCCGCTCGCCTGGTCCAACGTCGCCGGCTGGAGCGCCGACGATCATCTCGCGGCCTACCAGGCGTTTCGCACCAGCTGCAAGCCGATCGCGGCCCAGCAGGGTGCGCCTGCAGATTCGAAAGCGCTTGGAAGCTCGCTGCGCGATCCCTGCCGGATCGCCAAGGGACTCGCGCTGAGCGACGGCGTCAAGGCGAAGGACTTCTTCGAGCAGAATTTCGTGCCGTTGCGTATCTCGCGGCTCGGCGAGGACGCCGGCTTCGTCACCGGTTACTACGAGCCGGTGCTCGATGGATCGCGGACCCAGACCGACGTCTACAACGTGCCGGTCTATCGCCGTCCGTCCAACCTGTTCGTGCGCGGCAAGACGCAGAATTCGGTCGGGCTGCCCAATGGCGGCGCGGTGTATCGCAAGATCGGCCGCCGCAAGCTCGTGCCCTATTACGACCGCGGCCAGATCGAGGACGGCGCGATCGCCGGCCGCGGGCTCGAGATCTGCTGGCTGAAGAGCCAGACCGATCTCCTGTTCGCGCAGATCCAGGGCTCGGCGCGGATCAAGCTCGAGGACGGCATCACGCTGCGCATCAATTACGACGCGCATAATGGTTATCCCTATACGCCGGTCGGACGCGTCCTGATCGACCGCGGCATCATCCCGAAGGATCAGATGTCGATGCAGAAGATCAGGGAGTGGATGGAGCAGAACCCCGACGGCGCCAAGGACCTGCGCCGGCAAAACCGCTCCTTCGTCTTCTTCCGCGAGGTTCCGCTGTCCGACAAGGACGAGGCCGTCGGCGCGCAGGGCGTGCCGCTGACGCCGGGCCGCTCGATCGCGGTCGACAAGGCGCTGCATGTCTACGGCACGCCGTTCTTCATCGCCGGCGAGCTGCCGATCGAATCCGAGCAGTCGAAGACGCCGTTCCACCGGCTGATGATCGCGCAGGACACTGGCTCTGCGATCGTCGGCCCGGCGCGCGCCGATCTTTATTTCGGCGCCGGCGCGGAAGCTGGAAAGGTCTCGGGCCGCCTGCGGCACAACATGCAGTTCGTCATGCTGGTGCCGAGGGGTCTCGACCCTGTCGCGCGCGGCCACAAGCTGCCTCTCCCGGATGAGCGGCCCTCGGCCAAGATCGCAAAGCTGTTTCCGCAGACCGAGCCGCCGAAGGACAAGCCGGCGGCGAAGGCTGCGGATGTGCCGACCGCCGGCATCGCCAGAAGCGCGGTGAAAGACTCAGGCAATAGCGCCGCCAGGAACCCGGCCGCGAAGGATGTCGCGCCCGCAACGCCGGCAGCAACGACCCCTGTCGCGCAGGCCGCACCTGTGGCAGAACCGGTGCCGCTGCCGGTCGCCCGGCCCGATATTCCGCAACCGGAGAAGCGGCGCTTCCGGCGCTATCGCCATTACCGCGATCAATGAAACGACCCGCGCCGATCCCCGATCTGTCCGCGCCGTCGCGGCGCAAGCGCGCGCTGAGCGAAGAGGAGCGCGCGCTCTGGGAGAGCGTGGCAAAGCAGGTCAAGCCACTGCGCAAGCGGCCGGTCGCCGCGAAGGCCCCCGCCGCCGCCTCTGACCCGGCCACCCATCACGCGATTGCCAAGCCCATCTCGGTCAAGCCGGCGACAGCGGTCAAGGCTGCGCCGGCGCAACGCCCGCACGCGCCGCCGCTGGCGCCGATCGGCCGTCGGGAACGTGCAAAGCTTTCGCGCGGCCGGCAGGAGATCGATGCGCGGCTCGATCTGCACGGCATGACCCAGCTGCGCGCGCATCGCGTGCTGTTTACCTTCCTGCAGCGCGCGCACAGCGACGGGCTCACTTTCGTGCTCGTCATCACCGGCAAGGGCAAGGTCGGTGGTCTCGATTCCGAACGCGGCGTGCTGCGCCGCCAGGTCCCGGAATGGCTCAGCCTGCCGGAATTCCGCTCGCTGGTTGTCGGCTTCGAGGAAGCGCATATCGGCCATGGCGGCGAGGGCGCGCTTTACGTGCGTGTCCGGCGCGCGCGAGCCTAAAGCTAAAACGGGCGGACGATCCCGACGCGCGGGATCAGCGTTACGATCCAGCCTGATATCGTCGTCTTGCGGTCGTCCGACGGGATCGCCGGCACGTCCTTCGACGCCGGCAGCATCCTGGTGGCATGCAGCATCAGGAACATGCAGACCGCCCAGTTCGAGATCCAGCGCGAATAGTCGAACACGGTCACGAACATCACGAAATAGCCGGCGCTGATCACAACGAGCGCTCCGAGCACGATCCGGCGATGCAGTTCACTCGCGAGCGCGCCAATCAGTCGCGCGAAATAGCGCCACAGCGGCGTGTGCAGCCAGATCAGCAGCGCAAACACCGGAACGCCCAGGATGTTCGAGGGCATGCGCGCCCAGGTGTCGGCGAACTCCTTCGACAGCGGCTGGTACCAGATGTAGCCGAACTGAAGCAGGTCGGTGCGTGACGGATCGGCCATCCGGCTCTGCAGATGACGGATGAATTCGTCATAGGGCACGTCGACCGTGCCAGCGAATTGCGCGACCAGGAACAGGATGCCGATGCCTGCGAGCGCTGCGATGCCGAAGACGGCGTTCCGCGGCGTCACGCCCTGCACCAGATAAAAGCGCAGCACCACGATCGCCGTGATGGTCGGCACATACATCAAGACGAAGATGTGATGGACCAGGATCAGCAGGATCGAGAACAGCGCGGCAATCAGCACATACGCCACTGAGCGCGCCGGGATCAGCAGCAGCACGATCGTCAGCGCACAGCCATAGATGTCGAAATGGCCGAGCGTGTGCATGAAGTTCTTCAGGAAGAACGGCGAGCCCGCGATGAAGACGAATAACGGCCAATGCGCGTCGTTGAAGCCGAATGTGCGGCGGAACAGTTTGATGAACAGCCCCAGCGTCACCAGCCAGATCGCGCCGGCCAGCGCGAACACCAGCCATACGGGCACCTTGTCGGTGAACAGCGACACGATCGCCCCGACCAGCGCGCGCTTGGTGAAGCCGTAGTGATAGTCGACCAGCAGATGGATGTAGGGAACGAAGGGCGGCAGCGCGATCTTGTGCAGGAACACGCCGACCAGCACCGCCGCATTGACGGCCAGCATCAGGCGCCAGGGGTTTTGCCACACCCGCAGATTCATCGATCGCCCACTCGTCGTCCCGGGCAAGCGAAGCGCGACCCGGGACCCATAACCACCGAAGGCAGTTCTAAGGGGAATGTCGGCCCGAGTCTTGGTCACTTCGAGCTGCGGGGTTGTGGGTCCCTGCCTTCGCAGGGACGACGATCTTAGCGGGGCCGCCTACAAAATAAACCGGCTCAGGTCGGCGTTCTTGGCGAGGTCGCCGACATGCTTGGTGACGTAGTCGGCGTCGACCTGGATGGTCTCACCGTGGCGATCGGGCGCGGTGAAGGAGATCTCGTCCAGCACCCGCTCCATCACGGTCTGTAGCCGCCTTGCGCCGATATTCTCGACCGTGGAATTCACCGCCACGGCGACATCGGCCAGCGCGTCGATGGCATTGTCGGTGATGTCGAGCGTGACGCCTTCGGTCTTCATCAGCGCGACATATTGCTTGATCAGCGACGCCTCCGGCTCGGTCAGGATCCGGCGCATGTCGTCGCGGGTCAGTGCCTGCAGCTCGACGCGGATCGGCAGGCGGCCCTGCAGCTCCGGCAAAAGGTCCGACGGCTTGGCGATATGGAACGCACCCGAGGCGATGAACAGGATGTGGTCGGTCTTGACGGCGCCGTGCTTGGTCGAGACCGTGGTGCCCTCGATCAGCGGCAGCAGGTCGCGCTGCACGCCCTCGCGGGAGACGTCGCCGCCGGCGCGGTTCTCGCGCACGCAGATCTTGTCGATCTCGTCGAGGAACACGATGCCGTTGTTCTCGACCGCGTTGATCGCCTCCTGCACCAGCTGATCGGTGTCGAGCAGCTTGTCGGATTCCTCGTTGACGAGGATTTCGTGCGAGCCCTCCACCGTCAGGCGGCGAGTCTTGCTGCGTCCGCCCATCTTGCCGAAGATGTCGCCGAGCGAGATCGCGCCCATCTGGGCGCCGGGCATGCCGGGGATTTCGAACATCGGCATGCCGCTGCCGCCCGACTGCGTCTCGATCTCGATTTCCTTGTCGTTGAGCTCGCCGGCGCGCAGCTTCTTGCGGAACGACTCGCGCGTCGCCGGGCTCGATCCCGGGCCGACCAGCGCGTCCAGCACGCGTTCCTCGGCGGCAAGCTGGGCGCGGGCCTGAACGTCCTTGCGCTTGCGCTCGCGGGTCTGTGCGATCGCGACCTCGACGAGGTCGCGGACGATCTGCTCGACGTCGCGGCCGACATAGCCGACCTCGGTGAACTTGGTGGCCTCGACCTTGAGGAACGGCGCGCCGGCGAGCTTGGCCAGCCGCCGCGCGATCTCGGTCTTGCCGACGCCGGTCGGCCCGATCATCAGGATGTTCTTGGGCAGAACCTCCTCGCGCAGGGAACCGGCGAGCTGCAGCCGCCGCCAGCGGTTGCGCAGCGCGATCGAGACGGCGCGCTTGGCGTCGGTCTGGCCGACGATGAAGCGGTCGAGTTCAGAAACGATTTCACGGGGAGAGAAGTGAGTCATTGGCTCTAGCTAGGTTGGAATCGCGGTCTCGGCAAGCGGCAGTCCTCCAAGGCATCGTCCCCTAAAGAATCGGCGGCCCGGCCTGCCACTGCCTGATCGCCTCGAACGGGTGGATCAGCATGATGATGTTCAGTGTCAGATTGTCGCGAATGTGAAGCAGCAGCACGGTTTCGAACAACACGCCGAGCGCGACGGTCGCCGCGATCGGCAGCTTGCGCGCCAGCAGGAAGCCGACAACCATCGCAAGGGTGTCCGACACCGAATTGACGATGGTGTCGCCGTAATAGTCCAGCGAGATCGTGCCGGCGCGGTAGCGCTCGATGATCCAGTTGGAGTTTTCGACGAGCTCCCAGCTGCCTTCGATCAGCATCGCGACAATCAGCCGCCCGGGCCAGGCGAGGCGCGGCAACAGGAGGAAGGTCAGACCGTAGAACAGCAGGCCATGCAGCACATGCGACAGCGTGTACCAATCGGCGACGTGCTGCGAGTTCTCCGAGCTCTGAACCGAGCCATGCCAGAGCTTGACGTAGCCGCAGGCACAGATCGGAAGACGGCCCATCGCATAAAGCAGCGCTGCTTGCAGCACGAGCAGCGCTGCCGCGATCGCCAGCCAATGCCGCGCTGAAACGCCGGTGATGGGCTTGTGCGCGATCGTCATGCGTCGCGCGCCATCAGCAGCGCCGGCCCGTCCGGCGTGTCGACCATACCCATCTTTCGAAAACCCGCCTTCTCGTAGGCGCGGATCGCGCGCGCATTGGCCGGATCGGGATCGGTGACGATGCGTGGCGCGCCCTGCGCCAGCCGGTCATCGACAAAGGCGCGGATCAGCGCCGAGCCGTGGCCACCTGCCATCATGTCGGGCTCGCCGATGAAGAGGTCGACCCCGCGCGTGCCCTCAGGCTGAACCCCGAAGCCGGAATTCCACGCCGTCTGGTCGTAGCACTGGATGTAGCCCAAATCGGACGCATCGGTTGCGACGATGAACTGGTCCATGGCCGGCTCATCGAGGTCGCCGCTGACCAGCGCATATTGCTCGGCCGGATCGCCCCACCATTCCCGGACATGCGGCAATGCCAGCCACTGCTTGACCAGCGGCAGGTCGGCCGGCGTCATCGGCCGGAAATGATAGGGGCTGGCCATGCTCAGCCGCCGATCGTCTCGATCGTCACGTTCCGGTTGGTGTAGACGCAGATATCAGCGGCGATATCCAGGGCGCGGCGGACGATGGTCTCGGCGTCCTTGTCGGTATCGACCAGCGCGCGGGCCGCGGCGAGGGCGTAATTGCCGCCGGAACCGATCGCCATGACCCCGGATTCGGGCTCCAGCACGTCGCCGGTGCCGGTCAGCACCAGGGAAACGTCCTTGTCGGCCACGATCATCATGGCCTCCAGCCGGCGCAGGTAGCGGTCGGTCCGCCAGTCCTTGGCGAGCTCGACGGCCGCCCGGGTCAGCTGCCCCGGATATTGCTCCAGTTTGCTTTCCAGTCGCTCGAACAGGGTGAAGGCGTCGGCGGTGGCGCCGGCAAAGCCGCCGATCACGTCGCCCTTGCCGATCCGGCGGACCTTCTTGGCATTGGCCTTGATCACGGTCTGGCCGATCGAGACCTGCCCGTCGCCGCCGATCACCACCTTGCCGCCCTTGCGGACCGTGCAGATCGTGGTGCCATGCCAGACCGGCAGCTCATTTTGGGATGCTTGCATAGGTTACCTCTCTTCCGGGCAGATTTAGGCGGTCGGGCAGGGGGTTACAATCGGGACGAAATCGGCGTGTTTTCAGGCGAGGTGGCACCGGTTTGCGTGACGAAACGCGTCAGAACCAGATCGACAACGATTTCCGGTCACCATGGCCGGAAGTTGGGGCGTTTCGAGGTCATCCCGCAGTAGCGAAGGTGACATCAGCCTGTTAAAAGACCGGCGTTTTCGGCACGGGAAAGCTCAATTTTCATGCGCACCGCAACCATCAAGCGCAAGACCAAGGAGACCGACATCGAGGTGACGGTCAACCTCGACGGAGCAGGCGTATCCACGGTTTCGACCGGGATCGGCTTCTTCGACCATATGCTCGACCTCCTGGCCCGGCATTCGCGCATCGACATCACGGTGAAGGCGGATGGCGATCTCCATGTCGATTACCACCACACCACCGAAGACGTCGGGATCGCGCTCGGGCAGGCCGTGAAGCAGGCGCTCGGCAACATGGCCGGCATCACCCGCTATGCCTCGATCCACATGCCGATGGACGAGACGCTCTCGCGCGTCGTGATCGACATTTCCGGCCGCCCGGTGCTGGTGTTCAAGGCCGAATTCCCGCGCGACAAGATCGGTGAGTTCGACACCGAGCTGGTGCGCGAATGGTTCAACGCCTTCGCGATGAACGCCGGCGTGACTCTGCACGTCGAGACCCTATATGGCGAGAACAGCCATCATATCGCCGAATCCTGTTTCAAGGGTCTGGCGAGGGCGCTGCGGACGGCAATTGCAATCGATCCGCGTGCCCAGGGCGAAGTGCCCTCGACCAAGGGTCAGCTCGGCGGCTGATCTCTGGACCATGATCCGGAAGAGTGGATGCCGGTTTTCCGAAAGATCATGCTTTAAATAAGAGTCCATCCTCGGCGGAGCGTTCGATGCCGGTCTATACAGTGCATGCCCCCGTGGCCAACGGCGCCGATCTCGCGGCGACCGACAAGTTCGTCTTCGTGCGCGACGGCTTCCATTTCTGGGCCGCGGTTGCGGGGGTGATCTGGCTGGCCTGGCATCGGCTCTGGCTGGCGCTGATCGGCTGGTTCGTTCTTACTTTCGTGATCGATTACGCGCTGGCCAAGCTTGGCGTCGGCCGCAGCGCGATCTTCTTCGTCGACCTGGTGCTGATGGTGTTGCTCGGCCTCGAGGCCGCGACCCTGCAGCGCTGGACGCTGTCGCGGCGCAGGTGGCGCCAGATCGACATCGTCGTGGGCGACGATGCGGAGGCCGCCGAGCGCCGTTTCTTCGCGCGCTGGACCGCGCGGCATCGCGGCGCCGTCCACGATCAGCGCTCGGTCGATCGCGGCGCGCCGCCGCCGACCCGCGACGTTCCGGGTCAGTCATTCTCAAAACCCCCGTCGATGCCGCAAGGCGGCATCATCGGATTGTTTCCAGAGCCAGGAGGAACGCGATGACCGTTGCAATCATCGATTACGGCTCCGGCAATCTGCATTCGGCGGCCAAGGCCTTTGAGCGCGCCGCGCGCAGCATGGAGGATCCGCAAGCCATCAAGGTGACGCGCGATCCCGATGCGGTGTATCGCGCCGATCGCATCGTGCTGCCCGGCGTCGGCGCCTTCGCCGATTGCCGCCGCGGCGTCGACGCGGTCGACGGCATGCTGGAGGCGCTGACCGAGGCGGTGCGGGTCAAGGCCAGGCCGTTCTTCGGCATCTGCGTCGGCATGCAGCTGATGGCGACGCGCGGCAAGGAGCACGTGATCACCGAGGGCTTCAACTGGATCGGCGGCGATGTGGAGAAGATCGAGCCGCGCGACGAGAGCCTGAAGGTCCCGCATATGGGCTGGAATACGCTCGACATGGTGCGCGAGCATCCGGTGCTAGAGCGGCTGCCGCTCGGGCCGAAGGGACGTCACGCCTATTTCGTGCACTCCTATCACCTCAACGCCGCCAATGAGGCGGACGTGCTCGCGCGCGCCGACTATGGCGGGCCGGTGACCGCGATCGTCGGCAAGGACACCGCGATCGGCACCCAGTTTCACCCCGAGAAGAGCCAGCGCTTCGGCCTCGCTTTGATCGCCAATTTCTTGAAGTGGAAGCCGTGATTCTCTTTCCAGCGATTGATCTGAAGAACGGCCAGTGCGTGCGCCTGGAGCAGGGCGACATGGCGCGCGCCACCGTGTTCAATCTCGATCCGGCGGCGCAGGCGGCGAGCTTCGCCGCGCAGGGCTTCGAATATCTCCACGTCGTCGATCTCGACGGTGCCTTCGCCGGCAAGCCGATGAATGCGCATGCGGTGGAGGCGATGCTGAAGGCCGTCACCATGCCGGTGCAGCTCGGCGGCGGCATCCGCGACCTCAAGACCATCGAGGCCTGGCTCGACAAGGGCATCACGCGCGTCATCATCGGCACCGCCGCGGTGCGCGATCCTGAGCTGGTGAAGGGCGCGGCGAAGACATTCCCCGGCCGTGTCGCCGTGGGCCTCGATGCGCGCGACGGCAAGGTCGCGGTCGAAGGCTGGTCCGAGACCTCGCATGTGACCGCGCTCGAGATCGCGCAGCGCTTCGAGGATGCCGGCGTCGCCGCGATCATCTTTACCGACATCGCCCGCGACGGCCTGCTCAAGGGCCTCAACCTCGACGCCACCATCGCGCTTGCCGACCGCATCTCGATTCCAGTGATCGCCTCCGGCGGCTTTGCCTCGATCGACGACGTCAAGGCGCTGCTGGAGCCGCGTGCGAAGAAGCTGGCCGGTGCGATCGTCGGCCGTGCGCTCTATGACGGACGGCTCGATCCGGCCGCTGCCCTTCAGCTGATCCGCGGCGCGTAGGAGGAGATCATGTTCAAGGTTCGCGTGATCCCGTGCCTCGACGTCAAGGACGGCCGCGTGGTCAAGGGCGTCAACTTCGTCGATCTGCGCGACGCCGGCGACCCGGTCGAAGCCGCGATCGCCTATGACGCCGCCGGCGCCGACGAGCTCACCTTCCTCGACATCACCGCCACCCACGAAAACCGCGGCATCATGCTCGATGTGGTGCGGCGGACCGCGGAAGCCTGCTTCATGCCGCTGACCGTGGGCGGCGGCGTCCGCACCGTCGACGACATCAAGACCCTGCTGCGCTCCGGCGCCGACAAGGTCTCGATCAATTCAGCGGCCGTCAGCCGGCGCGAATTCGTCAAGGAAGCGGCCGAGAAATACGGCGAGCAATGCATCGTGGTCGCGATCGACGCCAAGCGGGTCAAGCGTGCCGGCGGCTCGGACCGCTGGGAGATCTTCACCCATGGTGGACGGAATGCCACCGGGATCGACGCCATCGAATATGCCCAGGAGGTCGTCTCGCTCGGCGCCGGCGAAATCCTGCTGACCTCGATGGACCGGGACGGCACCAGGCAGGGCTTTGACCTGCCGCTGACCCGGGCGATCGCGGACAGTGTCCCCGTACCGGTCATCGCGTCCGGTGGTGTCGGCAATCTCGACCACCTGGTCGACGGCGTCCGCGAGGGTCACGCCACCGGCGTACTGGCCGCGTCGATCTTCCACTTCGGGGAATTCACCATCCGCCAGGCCAAGGATCACATGGTGCGCGCCGGCCTGCCGATGCGGCTCGATCCCTAGCGTGAGCGTGGTCAGGAAAAGTGGAAACCGGTTTTCCGTGAAGACCACGCTCAAACAGGGAGAGCTGGGACTCCTTGTCACAAAAATGCTAAGTCCCCACCTAAGGGATGGTACCCGTGCGGTGCCGCTGTGCATGCTTGAGTTGAGTTGATGTCGCGTTTCACGGTCCACGATCTGGCCGCCACCATCGACGCCCGCGCTGCAACGGGCGGTGAGGCGTCCTACACCCGTAAGCTGCTCGACAAGGGCGCGGAGCATTGCGCCAAGAAATTGGGCGAGGAAGCGGTCGAGACCGTGATCGCCGCGGTCGAGAATGACCGCGATCACCTCATCGCCGAAAGTGCCGATCTCGTGTTTCACCTGCTGGTTCTGTTGAAATCCCGCGGCGTGAAGCTGGAGGACGTCGAGGCCGCGCTGGAGAAGCGCACCTCGATGTCGGGACTGGAAGAGAAGGCGTCGCGCAAGCGCGACTAGCGCAAATGATCGAGCGCATCGAGAGGGGCGGCCTCATGGACATCCGGGCACCAGATCAACAGTACAACCCCTACCGCATCTTCACGCGCCAGCAATGGTCGCATCTGCGTGACGATACGCCGATGACGCTCGAGCCCGGCGAGTTCGATCGCCTGCGTTCGATGCACGATCGCCTCGATTTGCAGGAGGTCGAGGACATCTACCTGCCGCTGTCGCGGCTGCTCTCGATCTATGTCGATGCGACGCAGCGGCTGTATTACTCGCAGCGCCAGTTCCTCAACATCCGCGACCGCAAGATGCCCTACATCGTCGGTGTCGCTGGATCCGTCGCGGTCGGCAAGTCGACCACGGCTCGCGTGCTGCAGGCGCTGCTGGCGCGCTGGTCGCCGCGGCCGAAGGTCGACCTGATCACGACCGACGGTTTCCTGTTTCCGAATGCCGTGCTCGAGCGGCAGGGCATCATGCAGAAGAAGGGCTTTCCGGAAAGCTACGACCTGCCGACGCTGCTGTCGTTCCTCAGCGACATCAAGGCGGGACGGCGCCGCGTGCGCGCGCCGGTCTATTCGCATCTGACCTACGACATCGTGCCGAACAAATGGGTCGAGATCGACCAGCCGGACATCCTGATCGTCGAGGGCGTCAACGTGCTGCAGACCGGGCGGCTGCCGCGCGACGGCAAGGCGGTGCCGTTCGTCTCCGACTTCTTCGACTTCTCGGTCTATATCGACGCCGACGAGGCCGTGCTGCGGGAGTGGTACATCAAGCGCTTCCTGGCGCTGCGCGACACCGCGTTCACCGATCCGAGGTCCTACTTCCACCGCTACGCGCCGCTGTCGGACGAGGAAGCAACGGCGACCGCGATCGCGATCTGGGAGCGCACCAACCTCGCCAATCTCGAGGACAACATCCTGCCGACCCGCCCGCGCGCGACGCTGATCCTGAAGAAGGGCGCCGACCACGTGGTGCAGTCGGTCGCGCTGCGCCGGCTGTAGTAGGAACCGTATCTCAGCGAAAGCGCCACATCACAGCTGTCGTCCCCGCGAACGCGGGGACCCATAACCACAGGTACCTGTGATTTGCAGCGCTGTAGCCCCAGCGGGCGCAAAACTAGCTTCGGTGGTTATGGGTCCCTGCTTGCGCAGGACGACACTGAGGTTTTGGCTGCTACGCTGCGATGTGCCGCGCGGCGGCGAGGCCCGCGAGCGCTTCTTCCAGCTTCTCGCGGTCGAGCGGCTTGATCAGAAAGCCGTCCATGCCGGCTTCGAAGCAGGCATAGCGGTCCTCCACCAGCGTATTTGCCGTCAGTGCCAGGATCGGGGTCCGGCGGACGGATTGTGCCGCTTCATGGGTGCGGATCTGCTTGGTGGTCTCGATGCCGTTGAGGCGCGGCATCTGGATGTCCATCAGCACGAGATCATAGGGCGTGCCGGCTGAGGTCGCCGACAGCCAGGACTCCATCGCCTGCTCGCCATTGGTGGTGATGACCACGTTATGGCCGAGCCGGGTGAGCAGCGAGCGCATCAACAGCGCGTTGATCTCATTGTCCTCGGCGACCAGGATCGAGAACCCCTTGTCCGGCAGCGCGGATGCAAGCGCTGTGGGCGCGGACTCGGCGGCCGCCTCGATCGCAAGGCTCGGCGCAGCGACTTCCGGCGATGCGGTCAGGCGCGCGGCGAGCGACGACGCGCGCAATGGCTTCACCAGGTAACCGGTGAACATGGCTGACTCGGAGGCCGAAAGGTCCTGCCGCGTCGCCGGCGTGAACATCACGATGCGATGGGTTGCATGGAGGCGGGCGGCGTCGGCAAACGCCTCCATCGCCGGCGTGCCGAGCGTGTGGTCGATCAGCACCGCATGCCAGCTCCGCTCCGGCAGCAGCGCCTCGGCGACGTTGGCATCCGACACGATGCAGGTCTGTGCGCCCCAGCGCTGCAACCGCCGCGAGATCAGCGAGACCTCGATGCTGTGTGGCGCCACCAGCATGATCGACTGTCCCGTCAAGTCGGGCGCGGCGAAGCCGTTGGCCTCGCCGGTATCGGCGGCGGCGAGCGGGATCGACACCTCGAAGGTTGAGCCGGCGCCCGGCGTGCTTGCGAGCGTGATGCGGCCGCCCATCCGCTTGACGATGCGGTCGCTGATCGAAAGGCCGAGGCCGGTGCCGCCATAGCTGCGCGCGATCCGGTCGTCGGCTTGCTCGAACTCCCGGAAGATACGCTGCTGCGCATCCGGTGCGATGCCGATACCGGTGTCGCGGACCAGGAAGCTGATCTCGTTCGGCCAGATGCCGGGCTCGACGATCAGCGCCACGCCACCGGTCGCGGTGAACTTGATGGCGTTGCCGGCGAGATTGAGCAGCACCTGACGCAGCCGCGCGGCGTCGCCGGTCACCTGCATCGGCAGCCGTTCGTCGACATAGGCGGCGATCTCGATTCCCTTGGTTTGCGCGCGCGGCGCCAGCAGCTCGGTGATGTCCTCGATCAGGCCGGACAGCGCGAACGCGCGCTGTTCGAGATCGATCTTGCCGGCCTCGATCTTGGAATAGTCGAGCAGCTCCTCGATCAGTGCGAGCAGCGCGTCGCCGGATGTCTTGACCGCCTTGACGTAGGTCATCTGCTCCAACGTCAGCTGCGTATCCATCAGCAATCCGCTCATGCCGATGATGCCGTTCAGCGGGGTGCGGATCTCGTGGCTCGCCATCGCAAGGAAGCGCGACTTGGCGCGGTTGGCGGCGTCGGCCTGATCGCGCGCTTCGGCGAGCGCGCGCTCGCTCTCGGTGCGGTCGGTGACGTCGCGGCCGACGCTCTGCATTTCTGCGGGCGCGCCGGCATCGTTGCGCACGAGGCCTTCACGCCAGGCGATCCAGCGCGGCCCGAGCGGGCCCTCGATCTTCTGGTCGTAGACCCGCGTGCCGTTGGATTCGAGCGCGGTGTCGCCTTGTTCGAGCACCTTCAGCGTTGCGGTGCTGCCGATCAATTCGCTGCGGGGCCTCTGCGCCAGCTCGCAATAGGCGTCGTTGGCATAGGTGATGAGCCCGTCGAGATCGCGCAGCACGATCAGATCGTCCTGCGCCTCGAACAGGGTGGAGGCGCGCTGCTCGGCCTCCTGCAGTTCCCAGTTGCGGTCGGCCATCGCTTCATTGTGCATGGCGATGGTGCGCAGCCGCTTGCGCATCAGCCGCAGGCGGATGCCGAGCGTCACGATCCAGAGGCAGGCGAGCGCGAACAGGAAGCTGACCCCGATCGCGAATGCATTGGGATCGTAGCCGCTCTGTTGCGAGAGCGCGCCCGAAATGAACCCGAAGGCGCTGCCGAACGCGACGGAGAAGATCGTGAACGAGCGCACGATCGTCGCGAGCCAGGAATGGCGCCGGAGGAAGCGGCGAAGGCGCAACTTGATCCGGAAGAAACGCCCCATCAATGGTGACCCTGAGACAGCTTGATCTGGCGCTGACGATGCGTCGGCCAGCTTGCAAAGTGCTTGAAATTGGTGGCCATTTCGCGCTGCCCTCAGAACAAGGTTAGCGGGAGGTTAATTCCGCCATGACCCGGTTCGGGACGCGCTTGTCAGGTGCCGGCGTTGCGGCTTCAAGGCGGCGGTGTCCGCCGCGGGCGCTGACGATCAGGGCCGCGGCATCCCGCGCTGAGAACGTCTTCGACTGCACGAAGACACGATAGTCGGACGGGCCAGCATCACGCGTCAGATAGATGACGGGGCCGGTTGCCGAGGCATCGCCGGAAATCCCGATCAGCTGCGCCGTCGCGCTGCTCTCGCAGGCGCCGGCCTCGGCGTCGTCGATGTCGTCGATCACGGTGAAGTCGGCGGCGTCGGCGCTGTCGGCGATCTGGACCCGGACGGTGGCCTGGCTGGGGTCGTCAGTGAAGCTGACGTGAAGCTGCGCCAGCCAGGGGATCGATGCGATCTGCATCGTGGCGCCGCCCACCTCGATGCAGGGCCGCGGGCCCGGCAGGAATTCGGCGCGGGCAAGGACCGCGGCCACGGCAAGGGGGACCACCGAGGTCAAAATCTTCAAACGCAACATGACACAACTCGCTCGACCCAAGCTTGCCGCCGATCGCGGTGCTTATGGTTTGCGGAGCGTAAATGAGAGTGGTTACTGTCACGTTGACGCGGCGGGCACCGGCCGGAAGCCGGCGGAGATCACGCCGCGCGGCGCAAATCGTCGGCCAATGCACGATAAGACAGCGCTTCGGCGAGATGTAGCCGGCCGATCGTCTCGGCGCCGTCGAGATCGGCAAGCGTGCGCGCCACCCGCAGCACGCGGTGATAGCCGCGCGCGGTGAGGTGCATGTTGTCGGCGGCCTCGCGCAGCAGCTTCTGCCCATGCGCGTCGGGTTGCGCGATGGTCTCGAGCAGCGAACTCGGCGCTTCCGCATTGGTGCGGACATGCGGCATGCCGGCAGCCGCATAGCGCGCGAGCTGGATGTCGCGCGCGGCCGCGACGCGGGCGGCAACCTCGGCCGATCCCTCCGCCGGCGGCGGCAGGATCAGATCGGCCGCGGTCACGGCGGGCACCTCGATCCGCAGGTCGATGCGATCCATCAGCGGGCCGGAGATCCGCATCTGGTAGTCGCCGGTGCAGCGGTCGAGCCGGCCGCGCTTGCAGGAATAGCCGGGTTCATAGGCATGGCCGCAACGGCACGGGTTCATGGCTGCGACCAGCATGAAGCGCGCCGGATAGGTGACGCGGTGGTTGGCCCTGCTCACCGAAACCTCGCCGTTCTCCAGCGGCTGACGCAGCGAATCCAGCACGCGCGGATCGAACTCCGGCAATTCGTCGAGGAACAGCACGCCCTGATGCGCCAGCGAGATCTCGCCCGGTTTGGCGCGCATGCCGCCGCCGGTCAGCGCGGCCATGCTGGCGGAATGATGCGGGCTGCGGAACGGGCGTCGCGCGGTCAGGGCGCCGTCGCGGATCTCGCCGGCAACCGAGGCGATCATCGAGACTTCGAGCAGCTCCGACGGCGACAGCGGCGGCAGGATCGAGGGCAGTCGCGCCGCCAGCATCGATTTGCCGGCGCCGGGCGAGCCGATCATCAGAAGATGATGACCGCCGGCGGCGGCGATCTCGAGCGCGCGTTTCGCGCTCTCCTGGCCCTTGATGTCGCGCAGGTCCAAAAGCGTTTCCTCGCGCTCATGCACCTTCGGCTGCGGCCGCGACAGCACCTGCGTGCCCTTGAAGTGGTTGGCGATCTGGATCAGCGAATCTGCCGCGATGATCTGGATGTCCGGACTGGCCCAGGCGGCTTCCGAGCCGCAGGCGGCCGGGCAGATCAATCCCTCGTCGCGCGAATTGGCGCCGATTGCCGCGGGCAGCACGCCCGCCACCGGCGCGAGCGAGCCGTCGAGCCCGAGCTCGCCGAGCACGGTGAAGCCGTTCAGCGCATCCGGCGGGATCGCGCCGATCGCCGCCATCAGGCCGAGCGCGATCGGCAGGTCGTAATGGCTGCCCTCCTTGGGCAGGTCGGCGGGTGCGAGGTTGACGGTGATGCGGCGGGCGGGAAGCGCGAGGCCGGAGGCGATCAGCGCCGAACGCACGCGTTCGCGGGCTTCCGACACCGCCTTGTCGGGCAGGCCGACGATCGCGAATGCCGGCAATCCCGGCGCAACCTGGACCTGCACGTCGACCGCGCGGGCCTCGATCCCCTCGAATGCGACGGTGGAAACGCGCTGAACCATGCTGCCCCTATCTTCCGCAATCGAAGGTAGCGGAACCGGGCGGCAAGTGACGATTATGTACTTTACAAACCCATAATCGGAGGTAGAATCGATCCCATAGCTGCTACCTATGGGTTTGTGTTATGTCGGTTCTTGCAAAAGCCTATTTTCACAATGAAAAGAGCGCCTTCCGCCATCTTGAGAAGCTTCTTTGGGCTGATGGCGTGGTCTGCCCTCACTGTGGCGTGGTCGGAAAAGCCGGTCGCCTAGAGGGTGTAAAGGCAAAAAACGGCAAGGTCCGGCTTGGCCTGTGGAAGTGCTATGAGGCTGGCTGCCGCAGGCAGTTCACGGTGAGGGTCGGAACGGTATTCGAATCCGCCCATATCCCGCTGCACAAGTGCTTGCAGGCTGTCCATCTGATGGCTTCCAGCAAGAAGGGCATTTCGGCCCATCAGCTGCACCGCATTCTGGAAATCCAGTACAAGAGCGCGTGGTTCTTAGCTCACCGCATCCGCGAGGCTATGCGGGACGGCAAGCTGGCCCCCATGGGCGGCGCTGGCAAGATCGTGGAAGTGGACGAGACCTATATCGGCCGCTTGCAGGGTCAGCTCAAGAACCGCAAGGGCGGCGCGGCTCACAAGAACATCGTCCTGACGCTGGTTGAGCGCGGTGGTTCGGCCCGCAGCTTCCACATCGACAGCACGTCGATTGCGGATATTGCGCCGATCCTGCGGACCAACATCCGCCGGGAAAGCAAGCTGATGACGGACGAGGCTCCGTTTTATCGTGGTATCGGTCGCGAGTATGACGGCCACGATTCCGTCAATCACGGTGAGAAGGAATACGTCCGTTACGAGGGCGACGTAATCACCACCAACACGGTTGAGGGCTACTACAGCATCTTCAAGCGCGGCATGAAGGGCGTCTACCAGCACTGCGCAGAGAAGCATCTGCACCGCTATCTGGCGGAGTTCGATTTCCGCTACAGCAACCGCGTCGCGTTGGGGGTTGACGATCAGGATAGGGCCCAAAGGGCCATCAAGGGTGTGGTCGGGAAACGGCTCACCTATAGGTGGCCTGATAAACATGAAAAGGGTGCGTAAGCCCTTGAAGTTGCGAATCAAAGTGATTCGCATAGAATATGCTTGACGAATCAATGGGATAGGCCTATATAGTGGCTGGGGCCTAGCCCGGGAGGTCGCCGTTACGGCGGCTGCTTAAGAGCCAGTCTTACGACTGGCTTTTTTGCTTTTCGCGCGCGCCTTATCCACCAGATCGAAGCAGCTGTACTTGATCCCAAGGTGCGGGATGTCTTCTGCAACGAGCAGGTCGTCTATCAGTTTTTTATTCGCTCGCAGCGTCTGATACGGAAGGTAATCAGCGTCGTATCCGCCTCTGGCCATGGGATAAAGGTATAGGTCGGCCAACTGCATCAGCGGCGATTTTTTGGTGCGGAATCGTAGATCGTACAGGGTGTCTTCGAGTTCTTCTCGCGAAAGCGGCGCGTACTTGGCCATATTGCCACCATCGAATGGCATTCCCTTTGATCTAAGGTCCGCATAGTAGGTGCGAATATAGTCATCTGCGGTTTTGTCGCCTTCTTCGACGAAGACGCGTAACTTGCAGCCCTCGGCGCGAGCGCGTTTCGCCGCTCTTTCGCAAATGACGCTGAAGGCCGTTTGACAAAGTTGCCATGTTTGTCTGCCGTACTTCTCGCGGTAGCGGGCGTTGTATCCGGGGCGATCAACAACGGCGGCGTATCCGATGACCGGGATGCCTGTCAGGAGTTTGCTTAGACCGCGCATGAATTGGCCGCGGTCGTCTACTGAAAGTGTGCGAAGCCATGAGAACCGCTTGTCCATCAAGCGTATATCGTATGATCTAAGCGGATAGGTGATCTTCCAGGTTTCGCAGAAATTGGCATGCTGGGTGACAATATGTCCGTCATCCTCTTCTCGGATAAGGATGCCGCCGAGCGTGAACCAGTCCTTATAGGTCAGTTCGTCGGTGATTTTCTTGTCTGGATTCCGTGTTCCGGAATCATCCATATACAGACACATTACCTTTGGCATGGTGATCCCGTGACGACCAAGAGTCGAACTCAGATAGAAAAGTTCAAAAAGGCCGCCCGCGACCTCGAAACGGACGACAACGAAAAGCGGTTCAACGAGCGGCTGGGTAAAATCGCTCGGCAGAAGCCGAGCGATGCCAAGGTCAAGATTGTGAAAAAGAAGCGCGATAACAGCTAGCCGCGCGTGCTGCTAATTCCAACGATACCGCTGCCCGGTTTCATTAGAATCTCCGGTTCAAACGTATCCTCATACTTCTTGGTCTTCTCGAACCAGACGCACCAAACTTTGCGCTGACCGTATTGATCCTCGCCAACTTGGCTCACGGTCATTCTCGGACCGCCGGATTTCAACTGAACTACATCACCAGCTTTGAACTCTTCAGCCATGCTAACTCCATGGAGGCTTTTGCTATGGACATAATTGAAATGAAGCTTGAGTGCCTCAAGCTCGCTGAAAAAGACCCCGCCACCAATGATGTGATGGCGTTGGCGGCTCAGTACTGGGATTTCATATCGGGGTCAGGCCAGAGAGCGCCCGGCCAGAATTCCTCACCGTCGCAAGATAATGCTCGGTAGTGACGTCGCTCAGGCTTTTCTTCTCGATCTTGGTGATGATGTCGAAGGCCATCTTGTAGGCGACCTCGTGCCTCGATTTGCCGCCAAGCTCAACGTTCACATTCTCTGGCATAGGTGAATCTCCGGTTGAATGAATCAGGTTGTAACAACCTCTATGACTCATGATCCGGAAGTGCAGATTCTCAAAATTGAATCTGACTCAAGCCACTGGAAATTAAGGCTTATCCACGGGATGGGTGTGCGAAGTACACAATTGCGGCGGCAAGTGCAAGAACATTACAGGAACGTTCGCGACACCGAGGGCTGGTCGCCCGGTACCAATTCACCGCGCGGCGCATCCGCTTCCGGCCGGTGCGGAGGCGTCGGGCGTCGCGCGCCATGACGCGCGCCTCGCGCGATCGAACACAGCTCGCATCGTCGACAACTGCAGGAATCATTCTCAAGAATCATTCCAGCACGACGAGCATCGCGCGCTTATTGTCGCAGCGCGTCGTCGATTTCCCCGCTGTTTCAGCGATCGCACGCTGATCGCGCGCGCAGTCTCGATCTATTCCAACTGCCGAGGTCTGTACTCGCGAGCCCCGCGCTGTAGAGCCGGATCACAAATCCATCCAGGCTGACATCAGGGGCGCCTTCGCGTGATCGGTCGACTTGTTTCGCATTCCACCCGTCAACATCCAGCGCTGCGAACGATCGGTCTATGTACCGCCGCCGTCCTTGCCGCAGGAGTCGCGACCGAACGCGCCGACGCGCAATCGGAACTGCCGCCGGTGAGCGTGGACGCGCCTCAGCAGCGCGCGATCACTGCGAATGCAAAACCGGTTCGTCGTCCGGTGGCCGCACGCGCGAGCCGCGCCAATCGTGTGGCTCGATCCCAGCAGGCGACGACGCCAGCTGCGGCACGATCCGGTGCCGGCGCCGGCGAGCGAGCCGGCGGTCCGGTGGTCGGGTTCGTTGCCACGCGTTCGGGCACGGCGACCAAGACCGACACGCCGCTGATCGAAATCCCGCAATCGATCTCGGTCGTCACGACCGACCAGATCAGGAACCAGGGTGCGGAATCGGTGGGCGCGGCATTGCGCTACACCGCAGGCGTCAGCGGCGACGTGAATGGCGGCTCGGACACCCGCTTCGGCGGCCTGCAGATCCGCGGCTTCGACATGACGATGCCGGGCCTCTATCTCGACGGCCTGCGGCTGCCGAGCAGCAACTATGTGCACTTCCTCGGGCTCGATCCGTACGGAGCCGAGCGCCTCGAGGTCCTGAAGGGGCCATCCTCGGCGATGTTCGGCGGCAGTGGCACCGGCGGCATCCTCAACTATGTCAGCAAGCTGCCGACTGCACGCGAGTTCGGGGAAGTGTCGCTGTCGGGCGGCAGCTTCAACCGCTATCAGGGCGAGTTCGACATCGGCGGCCGCGCCAACAAGGAAGGAACGGTGCTGTGGCGCCTGACCGGCGTCGCGCGCGATGGCGAGACCCAGGTCGACTACACCAAGGACAATCGCGTCTTCATCGCGCCCGCCGTCACCGTGAAGCCGAACGAGGACACCACGATCACCTTCCTCGCGAACTACCAGAAGGAACGCACCGGCTGGGGCCTGCAATTCCTGCCGCCGTCCGGCACCGTCTGGGCCAATAACGGCCGCTACATTCCGAACACGCGCTTCGTCGGCGAGCCCGGCTTCAACCAGTTCGACACCGAGCAGTCCTCGGTCGGCTACATGCTGTCGCACGACTTCAACGAGGCGCTGACCTTCCGCCAGAACCTGCGCTATTCGTGGATGCACAACGAGCAGAAGAGCTTCTACGGCACCGGCTATGCATCGGCCGCCGACGAGGCCGCGGGCTTGCTGTCGCGCGGCGGCGCCGGCGGCAGCTCGACGATCGATTCCTTCGCGGTCGACAACCAGCTGCAGGGCAAGTTCGTCACCGGCATGCTGAGCCACACGACGCTGTTCGGCGTCGATTACTGCAACACCTCGTTCCGCGACATGGCCTCGAGCTACAGCACCGGCAAGCTCAACGTCTTTGCGCCAGTCTATACCAACAGCTGGACCAACAACGGACCGTATGACGACACCGGCATCAAGCAGTCGCAGGCCGGCCTCTATCTGCAGGACCAGATCAGGCTCGGCCGGCTGTCGTTCCTGCTTGGCGGGCGGCAGGATTTCGTCACCACGGACCTCGACAACAATCTCGCGAAAACGTCGACGTCGACCGACGCCTCGGCATTCACCGGCCGCGCCGCCGTGATGTACAATTTCGACAACGGCATCGCGCCCTATTTCAGCTATTCGGAATCATTCCTGCCGGTGCTGAGCATCAACGCCGCCGGCGATCTGCTGAAGCCGGAGTCCGGCGTGCAGTACGAAGTCGGTGTCAAGTACCAGCCGGTCGGCATCAATGCGCTGATCACGCTGGCTGCGTTCGATCTGACCCGATCCAACGTCGTCACCTACGCCCCGCCGTTCTATTTCGCCGAGCAGACCGGCGAAGTCAGGTCGCGCGGCGTTGAGCTCGAAGGCACCGCGACGCTGGTCGAGGGCGTCAACATCAGCGGCGGCTACGCCTATGTCGACGCTGAAGTCACCAAGGATCCCGTCAATGTCGGCAAGGCGCCGACCACGGTGCCGCTCAACCGCTTCTCGCTGTGGGGCGATTACACCGTTCAGGGCGGTCCGCTCGCCGGGGTCCAGTTCGGGGCCGGCGTCCGCTATGTCGGATCGACGTTCGGTGACGATGCCAACACCTTCAAGGTGCCGGCGTCGACGGTCGTCGATGCGCTCGTCGCCTATACCAAGGACAATTATCGCCTCTCGCTCAACGTCACCAACCTCGCCGACACGCGCTACGTGGCAGCCTGCTACGGCAACACCAGCTGCTTCTACGCGGAGGGCCGCAAGGCGATCGCGAAGCTGACCTATCGCTGGTGATCACCCCACAACTTGCTGAAATCCCCATGAGACCCATCTTCGGACGACTGCATCGCTGGGCGGGCCTTCTCACCGCGGCCTTCCTGTTCTTCTCGGGCGTCAGCGGCGCGATCATCTCGTGGGACCACGAGATCGACGATGTGCTCAACAGGAAGCTGTTCGAGGTGACAAGCTCCGGACCGGCGATCCCGTCGGTGGAGCTCGCCCGGCTGATCGAGCAGCGCGATCATCGCGCCCGCGTCGTCCACATGTTCATGACGGCGGAGAAGGGCGAATCGCTGTGGTTCTTCGTGCTGCCGCGGATCGATCCGGCGACCGGCAAACGCTACACGCTCGACTACAACCAGGTCTTCCTCGATCCAAACACCGGCGTCGAGCTCGGACGCCGCTATTGGGGCGCGGTCTGGCCGGTGACCCGCGAAAACTTCGTCTCGTTCCTCTACAAGCTGCATTACACGATGCACATCCCCGAATTCTTGGGTAGCGATCGCTGGGGCATGCGCTTCCTCGGTGTCATCGCCGTCATCTGGACGATCGATTGTTTCGTCGGCTTCTACCTGACCCTGCCGTCGCGGCGGCGCGCAAGGGCGCAGCGGGCGTCGGCGATATCGGGCCCGCGCGGCAAGGGTTTCTGGACCCGCTGGGCGCCGGCCTGGAAGATCAAGACCTCGGGCAGCGCCTATCGAATCAATTTCGACATTCATCGCGCCTTCAGCCTGTGGACCTGGGCCTTGCTGTTCGTGATCGCGTTCACGGCATTCTCGCTGAACCTCTATTTCGAGGTGTTCTCGCCGTTGATGAAGACCGTGTCCAACTACACGTCGACACCCTACGAGCAGCGACCATATCGTCATCTCGACGATCCGATCGAGCCGAGGATGACCTATGCGGAGATCGCCGCGCGCGCCGCGGCCGACGGCAAGGCGCGCGGCTGGACCACACCGATCGGTTCGATCAATTATGGTCCGGCGCATGGCGTCTATGCGGTCGCATTCTTCGAGCCGGGCGACGAACATGGCGCCGCGGGCGTCGGGCCGGCGCAGCTTTACTACGACAGCGAGGATGGCCGTCCGCTCGGCGAGCGGCTGCCATGGGTCGGCACCGCGGCCGACGTGTTCGTGCAGATGCAGTTTCCGTTGCATTCCGGCCGGATCGCCGGCCTGCCCGGGCGCATCCTGATCTCGCTGATGGGATTGGTGGTCGCGGCGCTGTCGGTGACGGGCGTCGTGATCTGGTGGCGCAAACGTCGTGCGCGGATTGGCGCGCGAGAGACGATGCGCACTCGCTCCGCGAGGCGCCTTGCGCCGGCGGAATAGGCCGGGCGCCCTGTGGGCATCTTACACCGGGCGGCAAATGCATTCGGGAGCGACGGCGGCCGCTCCCGAGGCAGTCCGTCTTCGCAATCAGTCCGTCACAGGTTCATCTGCATCGGCTCCGGATAGTAGTGGAAGCCTTCGCCGGCCTTGGCGACGTGGCCGTAGCCCGGCCAAGCGAAGTGATAGGACATCACGGCCGTCTTGTTCGCGGCCAGCATTTCCAGCAGCTTGACCCGCGACGCCGCCGCCTGCTTCGGATCGGTGTCGTAGGAGAATTCCATCCGCGGACGCTCCAGCAGCAGCACCGCGTGATGCGAGAGGTCGCCGAGGAAGGCGAAGGATTTGCCGCCCGAGCTCACCATGAAGATGGTGTGGCCCACGGTGTGGCCGGGCGCTGCGATTGCCGTCACGCCGGGCAGGAATTCCTGGCCGTCCTTGAAGAACACGATGCGGTCGCGCACCGGCAGCAGGTTCTTGCGGGCATGCACGATGAAATCCTTCAACGGGCTGCCCATCTTGCCTTCGTCGGTCCAGAACTCGAGATCGCTCTGCGCGATGTAGTATTGCGCATTCGGGAACAACGGCTTGTCGTTGGCGCCGACGATGCCGCCGATATGATCGATATGCGCGTGCGACAGCACGACGGCGTCGATGTCCTCCGGCTTGATGCCGGCTTCCTGCATGCTCTTCTGCTGCCGCCCGGTGGTCTTGCCGAACAGTTGCGACGTGCCCATGCCGGTGTCGAACAGGATCAGCTTGTCGCCGGTGTTGACGATCGGCGAATTCTGCTCGAGCACGACATTGTCGGGCGAGAGGAAGTTGTCGGAGAGCATCTTCTTCACCTCCTCCTTCGGCACACCGGTGAAGGTGCCGGAGGGGTCGCCGAGCGGAAGCGGCCCGTCGGATACGACGGTCACTTCGGCTTCGCCGAGCATGAAGCGGTGCCAGTAGGGTGTCTGCGTGCCGAGCTTCGGCGCGCGTGCCTGTGCGGTGCCCCCGAGCAGGGTGCTGGCGCCGAGACCGGCACCGAGCGCGAGCAAGGATCGTCGTGAGACATTGAGCGTCATAACGTCTTCCTCCAGAATTTTTATAAGATTTTCGCGTTGTGCCCGCGCGTTGACCCGCTGCTTGACCTGACGCAGGCAAGCGGATGCTGCCCTCGCCCGCGCAAGCTGGCAAGAAGAATAAGGAGAACGCATGCGCGATCGAACGCTGGCTAAATTTCAGCCAGCATGTGCGGCGCACAAGGGAGGATTATTTCGCGGCGCGCTTCTTCTCGATGGTATCCCAGATAAGTCGGAGGCCAAGCGGTCTTAGGAAGACAACTATAACACTCAACTCCTTGGCTCACAGAACGACATGGCTACG